>NZ_JBFTNE010000015.1:0-113246 GCF_056397325.1 Cupriavidus sp. 05N39 | reverse complement strand
GATGACTTTCTGTTCCTGAGTCATGGCGGACTCCTTGTGGATTCCGCCGCACACTGGCACTCTGGGCTACGCCCTTCGCACCGATGTGCGGCGGCATGGATAACCAACCACTGTCAGATTTAGTCTAGGCTATTACATTTTAAGCCTTTGAAGTTAAGCAGCCAAATTCACCTCACTTGCCCCCCAATCGTCACCACCTTCCGCACCGGACTCGACAACACCAACGACGTAGTCACCGCCCCATGCACCGCCAGCGCATCCACCACACGCTCCAGCCCGCTAGGATCGCCAATCGCGCAACGCACAATAAAGCAATGCTCTCCGGTCACACGATCGGCACTCAACACCTCCGGCATACTCTCAAAGAGCCTCACATACTTCTGGATATAAGCATGCGTGGTCTCGATATGGATGATTGCCTGCAGGCCAAGCCCCACCGCCCGCAAGTTCACCCTCGCCCCATATCCCTCGATCACCCCCGCGTCCTCCAGCTTGCGCACCCGCTCGCTCATGGCAGGCTGCGACAGCCCGATGCGCTTGCCGAGCGCCGCCAGGCTCTGGCGCGCGTCGGCCTGCAAGGCTTCGAGGATCAGTCGGTCCTTCTTGTCCAGCTCCATCCAGCGCTCCCTTGACGCCCGGCGCGCGCCGCCGATGACTCATCGGTACGCCGCGCTGTTTTCCAATGCCTTCCCATGTATCGCAATGGCATGCCCCGATTATGCTGGAACACGCCCGGCTCGATGCAGGGCCCCATTCTCTTGCGGAGACAATATGCAACTCGTAGGCATGCTCGATTCCCCCTATGTGCGCCGCGTCGCCATCTCGCTGCGCCTGCTGGATTTGCCGTTCGAACACAAGCCGGTCTCGGTGTTCAGCACGTTCGCGGAATTCCACGCGATCAATCCCGTGGTGAAGGCGCCCACGCTGGTTTGCGATAACGGCGTGGTGCTGATGGAGTCCGGCCTGATCCTCGACTACACCGAAACGCTGGCCAGGCGCAGCCTGATGCCAGCGGATCCCGGCCGGCGCCAGCACGCGCTGCGCTTGACCGGGCTGGCACTGGCCGCCTGCGAGAAGACGGTGCAGATCGTCTACGAGCGGAACCTGCGGCCGGCGGACAAGCAGCATGAACCGTGGATCGGGCGCGTGCAAGGCCAGTTGCTCGCGGCGTACTCGGCACTGGAAGTGGAACTGGCGGGCGCGGCGCTTCCAGCGGACGAGCGCTTGCTCACGCAAGCCGACGTGACCACCGCCGTGGCGTGGAGCTTCACGCGGATGATGCTGCCGGAATCCGTCGATGCGCGCACGTACCCGGCGCTCGCGTCGTTCAGCGCCGCCGCGGAACGGCTGGCCGCGTTCAAGGACACGCCGCAGACGTGACCCCTTCCGCGCCGGCCGGTCATCAGTGCGCCAACGCCTGTGCAAGCGCGCGCAACAAGCCGGCGCCATCGCCCCGCCAGGCACTGCCATGCATGCAGGCCAGGGTCGTGGGCTCGAGCAGCGCCATGCGCTCAAGCATGGCGCCTGCGTTCGGCGTGTGTGAGAAATAATCCATGCCGCGCCGGAACGCTTCGCTGGGCCCCAGGATATCGGCGTCGGTGAGAGGGGGAAGGCCGGAACCGCCCTGGGTGAACAAGTCGCCGCAGAGCAGCGTGCCGGTGCGCTCTTCCATCAGGAACCCGCACTCCCAGGCATGCGGCAGATGCGGCGTATCGAGCCAGCGCACGGTATGGCGGCCAAGCGCTACGGCTTGCCCGTCCGCCAGGCCCTGCGCGGGCCGGTCGGCCAGGTCGTTGATGGACACCATCGCCGCAATGCTGCCGCACAGCGGCGATGCGTGGGGCGCCGCGGCCAGCCAGTCATTGAGCGAGCCGCATTCGTCGGCCTCCACGTGCGAAAAGGAAATATGGCGCAGCCGGTCTGGCGCCATCACGCTGGCCAGGGCTTCGCGCACCAGCGGGAACATCTTGCGCGGCCCTGTGTGGAACAACAGCGGCTCGTCATCAAGGATCAGGTACTGGTTGAAAGAGAAGCCGCCGGGACCGCCGTCGATGGTGACCGGGGTATTGATCCGATAGATCCCGTCTGCGATTTCATGGACATTGGTACCCGACAGGGCATTGGTGACAGTCATCGTTGTCTCCTGGAGATCGTCGGGGCGCGGGGCCCGGCCGTCGGTGCCGGCCTGCTTCATTCTAGGCATTGAAACACCGCTGGCACGCCCCCTTTTGCCTGCCTGGATGCACATCTGCTGCCGGCGCATTTTCCCGCGCACCAGCGCAAAATGGGAATGGCTGCGATCTCGCAAGCGGGTAATCGCGTATCCGCGCCAGCCTGGAAGACGGAAGTGCACGATGAATGACGTCAGCGGGACAACCTCCGGCAACGCGGCTCCGGCCGGCAACCGTGCCTGCGTGCGCTTGTTCCTGTGCGGCGACGTGATGACCGGCCGCGGCATCGACCAGATCCTGCCGCATCCGGGCAGGCCGCGCCTGTACGAGCGCGGGGTACGTTCGGCAATCGGCTATGTCGAGCTGGCGGAGCGCGCGACAGGCCCGATGCAGCGGCCCGTTGACCATGCCTATCCCTGGGGCGACGCGCTCGCGCTGCTCGATCACTTCCAGCCGGATGCGCGCATCGTCAACCTGGAAACCGCGGTCACCACCTGCGAGGATGCGCAGCCGGGCAAGGGCATCCACTACCGCATGCACCCCGCCAATGTGCCGTGCCTCACCAGCGCGCGGCTGGATTGCTGCGTGCTCGCGAACAACCACGTGCTGGACTGGGGATGCGCCGGGCTCGACGAAACCCTGGCTGTCTTGCACGGCGCCGGCTTGCTTACCGCCGGCGCGGGACGCGACGAGACGCAGGCCGCCGCGCCCGCCGTGATCCGGCTCGCGCGAGGAGGAAGGGTTCTCGTGTTTGCCTATGCCACCGCGACCAGCGGCGTGCCGGCGGACTGGGCCGCGGCAGCAGGCCGCGCCGGCGTAAGTTTCCTGCCGGACATCTCGGCGCGCGCCGCCGATCGGGTTGCCTGCCAGACAGCGGCGTTACGGTGCGCGGGCGACATCCTGGTGGTGTCGCTGCATTGGGGTGGCAATTGGGGGTTCGATATTTCGCATCAGGAGCGGGCCTTCGCGCACCGGCTGATCGATGCTGGCGGCGCCGACATCGTGTACGGGCATTCGTCACATCATGTGAAAGGCATCGAGGTGTACCGCGAGCGCCTGGTTCTCTATGGCTGCGGAGACTTCCTCAACGACTACGAAGGCATCGGCGGCCACCAGACATACCGGCCTGACCTGGTATTGATGTACGTCCCGCTAGTGGACGCCGCGACCGGCGCATTGCGCGCGCTGTCCGCCGTGCCGATGCAGATCCGCCATTTCCGCCTGCACCGCGCGCCGGAGGAGGGCGTGGCATGGCTGCACGCCACGCTCGACCGGGAAGGCGGCAAGCACGGCGCGCATGTGATCCGCGCAGCGGACGATACCCTGGTGTTGCGCTGGAACGGCTAGCGCGCTACGCGCGAACGGCCTTGGCCATCTCGCTGGTCGCATGCCAGCCCAGCGCCACATACAAGGAGCGGCCCATCTCCGTTGCGTGCAGGATGGCGAACTGGATCTCGCGCCTGGCGAATTCATCCTCGGCCAGTTGCATCAGCCTGCGCCCCAGCCCCTGCTTGCGGTGCGTCTTGTCCACATACACGTTCAGCACGTACCCGCGCTTGTCCTGCGTGGGATGGGACGGATGCGGCGGCCAGTCGATCCCCATCAGGCCGATGCCGGCCACGGGCAGGCCCTGATCCTCCAGCACGAATCCAAAATAGCTGCCATCGCGCAGGCGCGGCTCCAGCCACGGCCGGAACTGCCGCGTCATGGTCTGGAGAATGTCATTGTCGCGGCCGGCCTCGCGGAACATTTCCTCGCGATGGCGGCAGACCAGTTCGACATCGTCGACACCAAGCGAGCGGACTTCCATGGACGGCTTCCTTCGGGTAGCGGGTTGGAGAGAAGTGCGCGCGGCAAGATATTGTCCAGGCCGCGCCAGCACTATCCTAGCGCACGCTCCGCGATTCGAAAATTCTCCGCACCGGCAGCGTGGGCGCTCGCAGCGATTGGCATGCATCATGGTTCGCCGTGGATCCGGAATTGCACTGGCGCGCCAGAACGCATGCAGGGAACCCAGGAAGAAAAAAAGCGAAGCACCAAAGGCGCTTCGCTTTGAGGCCATCCGGCAAGCACGCGCCGGATGGCAGGACGAAAAACTGTCTGTCTTACTGCGTCGTCACTGCTGGCTTGATGCCGTCGGCCGAAGCCACCGGACCGGTCTCGCTCAGGCCGCCGCCAAGCGACCGGTACAGGTCGATGGCGTTGTTCAGGCGCAGTTGCCGCGCCTGGATCAGGTTCTGCTCGGCGGTGAACAGCTGGCGCTGCGCGTCGAGCTGGTCGAGCTGGCTGGAAATGCCGCTGCGGAAGCGACGCGTCGACAACTCGAAGCGCGCCGCCTCGGCGTCGCGCACCTGCGCCTGGCTTGTGACCTGACCTTCCAGCGTGCCGCGCGCCACCAGTGCATCCGCCACTTCCGCGAAGGCCGTCTGGATGGTCTTCTCGTAGTTGGCGATCTGGATATTCTTGCGTGTCTTGGTCAGGTCCAGGTTGGACAGGTTGCGACCGTAATCGAAGATCGGCAGTACCAGTTGCGGCGCGAACGACCACGCGCCGGTGCCTGAGTCGAACAGGTTCGAGAAGACCGGGCTGATCGCGCCAGCATTGGCAGTCAACGTGATGCGCGGGAAAAAGGCCGCGCGTGCAGCGCCGATATTGGCGTTTGCTGAAAGCAACTGCTGCTCGGCCTGGCGGATATCGGGACGCTGCTCGAGCAGGTCCGACGGCAGCCCTGCCGGGATGTCGCTGATGATGCGTTCGTCCGACAGGCGCATCGCTTCGGGCAGGTTCTCGATGGTGCCCAGCGGCTTGCCCACCAGCACTTCGAGCGCGTTCTGCGCCTGCGCGCGCTGGCGTGCCAGCTGCGCCGCGGAGACGCGGGCCTGCGCCACCAGCGATTCGTTGTCGCGCAGGTCCAGCGCCGACGTGGCGCCCGCTTCGAAGCGCTGCTTGGCCAGGTTCAGTGTGTACTCGCGTGTCTTCAGCGTGTTCTGCGCCAGTTCATACTGCTCGGCAAAGGAACGCTCGGACAGGTAGGCCTTGGCAACTTCCGAGACCAGCGAGATCTGCGCGGAACGGCGCGCCTCCTCGGTGGCGAAGAACTGCGACAGCGCGGCATTGGAAAGGCTGCGCACGCGGCCAAAGAAATCGAGCTCGTACGAAGCGATCGACCCGCCCGCCTGGTAGTAGTCGACGATATAGGAATTGCCCGTGGCCGACTGCGCGCGCGCGAACCCCTGGCGCGTCCAGCCGGCCGTAGCGTTGACGGTCGGCAGCAGGTCGGAGCGCTGCACCTGGTACAGCGCGCGCGCTTCCTCGATGCGCAGCGCGGCGGTACGCAGGTCGCGGTTGTTTTCCAGCGAGGTGGCGATCAGCGTTTGCAGGCGCGGATCGCGGAAGAACTCGCGCCAGCCGATCTCGCTCGCATGGCGGCTTTCGCCGGTCTTCACCTCGGCGGCCGCGTACCCTTCCGGCGCGTCCGGATAGTGCGTGGCCACCGGCGGGGCCGGGCGCTCATAAACGGGTGCCAGTGTGCAACCCGAGAGGACGCCCGCCACCAGCAACAGCGTGGTCAGTGTCTTTGTCATTGTCAGATTCCCTCTTTGGGTTCGAGCCGCTGCTGGTCCAGCATATGCTCGCGCTTGCTGCCCTTGAAACGGCTGCGGATCACCACGAAGAACACCGGCACCAGGAAAATCGCCAGCACCGTGGCGGTGATCATGCCGCCGATCACGCTGGTACCGATGGCGCGCTGGCCACCCGAGCCCGCGCCGGTGGCGATCGCCAGCGGCAGCACGCCCAGGATAAAGGCCATCGAAGTCATCAGGATCGGGCGGAACCGCAAGTGCACGGCTTCAAGCGTAGCGTCGATGACGCTGCGGCCCTGCGCCTGCAGATCCTTGGCGAATTCCACGATCAGGATGGCGTTCTTCGCCGACAAGCCGATGGTCGCGATCAGGCCCACCTTGAAGTACACGTCGTTGGGCATGCCGCGCAGGGTCACGCCCAGCAGCGCGCCGAGCACGCCCAGCGGCACCACCAGCAGCACCGCGACCGGGATCGACCAGCTCTCATAGAGCGCGGCCAGGCACAGGAACACAATGATCAGCGACAGCGTGTACAGCATCGGTTCCTGCGAACCGGCCAGGCGCTCCTCATAGGACTGGCCGGACCACTCGAAGCCGAAGCCCGGCGGCAGCTTGGCGAAGTTCTCTTCCATGATTTTCATGGCTTCGCCGGTACTGCGCCCCGGTGCCGCCTGGCCAGCGATCTTCACTGCCGGCAGGCCGTTGTAACGCTCCAGGCGCGGCGAGCCCATGATCCACTTGGAAGTGGCAAAGGCGGCGAACGCAACCATGTCGCCATTCTTGTTCTTCACGCGCAGCTTGGTCAGGTCGTCGGGCAGCTTGCGGTCGCTGCCTTCGGCCTGGGCAATCACCTTGCGCACTCGGCCTTCGTAGATGAAGTCGTTCACGTAGGCGGAGCCGAACGCGATGGCCAGCGTCGAGTTGATGTTGGCAACCGAAACGCCCAGCGTGCGCGCCTTCTCGCGGTCGATGTCGATCTGCAGCTGCGGCGCGTCTTCCTGGCCTTCGGGGCGTACACCCACCAGCGCAGGATTCTTCGCGGCCATGCCGAGCATCATGTTGCGTGCTTCCATCAGCTTGGTGTGACCCTGGCCGGTGCGGTCCTGCAGGCGGAAGTCGAAGCCCGAGGAGTTACCGAGCTCGGAAATTGCCGGCGGGTTCAGCGGGAAGATGATGGCGTCCTTGATGAAGGACAGCGCACCGAACGCCCGGCCAACCAATGCCTGCGCGGTCTCGTTGGCACCCGTGCGCTCCTTCCAGTCCTTCAGGCGCACGAACGCGATACCGCCGTTCTGGCCGCGGCCGAAGAAGGAGAAGCCCGCCACGGTGATCATCTGGTCCACCACCTTGGATTCCTTCTGCAGGTAGTAGTCCTCGATCTGCTTGAGCACGCCGATGGTGCGCTCCTGCGTGGCACCGTTGGGCAGCTGCACCACCGTGATCATGTAGCCCTGGTCTTCCTCGGGGAGGAAGGACGAAGGCAGGCGCTTGAACAGCACCACCATGCCGACGATGATGAGGGCGTAGATGATCAGGTAGCGGCCGCCACGCTTCAGGATGCGTGCCACCGTGCCCTGGTAGCCAGTGGCGGCGCGCGCGAAGGTGCGGTTGAACCAGCCGAAGAAACCCTTCTTCTCGTGATGATGCCCGGCCTCGACCGGCTTGAGCAGCGTCGCGCACAGCGCCGGGGTGAGCGTCAGCGCCAGCAGCGCCGAGAACGCGATCGACGAGATCAGCGACAGCGAGAACTGGCGATAGATGTTACCCACCGAACCCGAGAAGAACGCCATCGGGATGAACACGGCGGTCAGCACCAGCGTGATGCCGACGATGGCGCCGGTGATCTGGCCCATGGCCTTG
The DNA here is from genome assembly GCF_056397325.1 of Cupriavidus sp. 05N39. Classification (NCBI taxonomy): domain Bacteria; kingdom Pseudomonadati; phylum Pseudomonadota; class Betaproteobacteria; order Burkholderiales; family Burkholderiaceae; genus Cupriavidus; species Cupriavidus sp. 05N39. The sequence continues at coordinate 105,631 of NZ_JBFTNE010000015.1, read as the reverse complement.
CGCGTGGCGTCACGTGGCGAGAGTCCTTCCTCGCTCATGATCCGCTCGACGTTTTCCACCACCACGATCGCATCGTCCACCAGGATACCGATCGCCAGCACCATGCCGAACATCGTCAGCACGTTGATGGAGAAGCCGAATGCCAGCAGCATGCCCGTGGTGCCCAACAGGGCCACCGGCACCACCACCGTGGGGATGATGGTGGCGCGCATGTTCTGCAGGAACAGGTACATCACCAGGAACACCAGCACCACGGCTTCGACCAGGGTCTTGATCACTTCCTCGATCGAGATCTTGACGAAGGCCGAGGTGTCGTAAGGCACCGAGTACTGGTAGTCGGCAGGGAAGAACTTGGACAGCTCTTCCATCTTGGCGCGCACCGCGGTGGCGGTGGCCAGCGCATTGCCGCTCGGGGCCAGCTTGATGGCGATGGCCGCCGACGGCTTGCCGTTGGTACGGGCCAGCGTGGAGTAATCGGCACCGCCGAGCTCGACGCGACCGACGTCCTTGACGCGCACCGAGGAGCCGTCCGGGTTCGTGCGCAACAGGATGTTGGCGAACTGCTCCGGCGTGCTGAGACGGCTTTCCGTGGTGACAGTGGCGTTGAGCTCCGTGCCCTGGGGCGACGGCGTGCCGCCAAGCTCACCCACGGCGACCTGCACGTTCTGCTCCGAGATGGCAGCGGTCACGTCTTGCGGCGTCAGGTTGTAGCCGGTCAGCTTGGCCGGGTCCACCCAGATGCGCATGGCGTACTCGGTACCGAACAGGTCGGCCTGGCCGACGCCCGGCACGCGACGGATCGAATCGATCAGGCTGGCCGAGACGTAGTTACCCAGCTGGATAGCATCGGCCTGCCCGGACTTGGACGAGACCGTCAGGAACATCATGTAGTTGTTCCCGGCCTTGTCCACGCGCACGCCCTGCTGGCGCACCTCCGCCGGCAGGCGCGCTTCCACGCGCTTGAGGCGGTTCTGCACCTCGACCGAGTTCAGGTCGATGTTGGAGCCCGGCTGGAAGGCGATCGTGATCGTCGACAGGCCGGTGGCTTCGCTGGTGGAGTTGTAGTAAAGCAACCCGGGAATGCCGTTGAGCTCTTGCTCGATCACCGAAGTGACCGAGTCTTCAAGCGTCTTGGCGGATGCGCCCGGATAGGTCGCCGTCACCGAGATCGTCGGCGGCGCGATGTTGGGGTACTGGGCGATCGGCAGTTGCACGACCGACAGCAGGCCCCCCAGCACGATGATCAGCGCGAGCACCCACGCGAACACCGGCCGGTCAATAAAAAACTTGGCCATAAAACTGGCTCCCTTCGTTTTGCGCTGTGATTAGCCCTGCTTGGCGTCGGTCTTGTCAGCGGTCACCGCGGCTGGAGCAGAAGCGCCGCCGGCGGCAGGCTGCGCGGCAGGCGCCGAAGCGGCGGCGGTCTTCGAGACAAACGGCACCGCCTTGGCGGGCGCGCCGACCTTGACCTTCTGCAAGCCCTCGACGATCACCTTCTCGCCACCCTTGAGGCCTTCGGTGACGATCCAGTTCTCGCCGATCGCCTGGGGTGCCTTGACCGGCACCGAAGCCACGTTGCCGTCGCCGCCGACCACCAGCACCGATGCGCCCTGGCCGGTGCGGATCAGCGCGCGCTGCGGCACGGTCAGCGCGTTCTCGTCCACGCCCTGCTCGATCTTGACGCGCACGAAGGTGCCCGACAGCAGTTCCCGCTTGGGATTGGGGAATTGCGCGCGCAGCGTGATGGCGCCGGTGGTCGGGTCGACCGTCATGTCCGAGAACAGCAGCTTGCCGGTTTGCGCGTACTCGCGGCCATCCTCGATAAACAGATGGACGCGCGCGCCGCCGTCGACGCCCTTGACCTGGCCGCTCTCGATGGAGCGGCGCAGCTTCATCACTTCGCTGGCGGGCTGGGTGAAGGTGACCCAGATCGGGTCCACTTGCTCGACCGTGGTCAGCTTGGTGGCTTCGCCGCTGCCTACCAGCGCGCCTTCGGTCACCAGCGCACGGCCCACGCGGCCACTGATGGGCGCGGTCACGGCCGTGTAGCCGAGATTGATCTGGGCGGTGGAGACGGCGGCCTTGGCCGAGGCGATGTCGGCGGTGGCCTGGCCGGCGGCGGCCACGGCTTCGTCATATTCCTGCTTGCTCACCGCATTGACGGCGACCAGTGGCTTGTAGCGCTCGGCCTTCTGGCGCGCCGCCACGGCATTGGCCTCGGCACGGGCAAGGCTGGCCTTGGCCGACTCGAGTTGGGCCTGGTAGGGCGCAGGGTCGATCTTGAACAGCAGCTGGCCAGCCTTCACCTCGCCGCCCTCGCTATAGTTGCGGGACAGCACGATACCTGCGACCCGCGCCCGCACTTCGGCGGTACGCACGCCTTCCAGGCGGCCAGGCAGTTCGTTGATGACGGAAACGGTGGTGGGCGTGACGGTGACGACACCCACTTCCGGCGGCGGCATGGCGCCGCCCTGCGGCTTCTTGTCGCCACAGGCGGAGAGCGCGAGCGCCGACAGAACAGCGGCGGCAACGCAAGTGATACGTTGGGACTTCCTCATCGATAACCCCATGATGGCAATTTGAGATCGGCCGCATGAGTTCCCGGTGTCGTGTCCGGATACGGCGCGGCCCGCCGTCCTGCAAAGCGCCGGAAAGCGGGCAAAAAGTTTGATGCTAGCCACAATTGGCAACGCTGGCGTGACGCTTGCGACGAACGGTTGCCAATTAGTAACGACATGCCGACATGGCACCGCGAAATGAAGGAGGGCGCTGCGGTGCCGTTCGGCCGATAGACTGGCCGAAAGTCAGGCGAACGCGTATTATATATACATTCAAGCATGTATGTAAGAACTTGTTGCAATGCGGCGATAAGCACCCCGCACACCGGTCCTCATGTACCGGCACGGCGCGCACGTGCACAGGCGGACCCCACCCCTGCATTCAGGGAGACAGAACCAGACCGGTCCTTCGTGGCCGGCATCAGAGAACATCATGGTCAGACGCACCAAGGAAGAGGCGCTTGAAACACGCCATCGCATTCTCGACGCGGCCGAGGCCGTCTTTCACGCCCGCGGCGTTGCCCGTCCCTCGCTAGCCGATATCGCCGAAGCAGCCGGCGTGACGCGCGGCGCCATCTACTGGCATTTCAAGAACAAGAGCGACGTTTTCGCCGCCATGTCCGACCGCGTCCACCTGCCGCTCGAAGCACTGTGCGAGCCGGAACGCATTGCGAGCCAGGAAGACCCGCTGGGCAGCATTCGCGACATCTGCGCCTTTGTGCTGCGCCAGACCGTGGAAAACCCGCAATGGCGGCGCGTGTTCGAGATCGTGTTCCACAAGTGCGAAATGGTGGAGGACAACGGCGCCATCTTCGAGCGGCAGCGCCAGTCGCACCAGGAAGGCACGGTGAAGATGCGGGAGCATCTGCGCATGGCCGTGGAGCGCGGGCAGTTGCCGGCCGACCTGGACCTGGACTTGGCCGTCAATGTGTTCCACGCCTCCATCGGCGGCATGCTGTCGCACTGGCTGTTCGCGCCCGACGATTTCGATCTCGAGACCAATGCCGAGCGCGTGTCCGACGCCTTCATCGACACCCTCAGGCTGTCGCCGGCCCTGCGCAAAGGCTATGTGCCGCGCCCCGTCCCGGAGCTCAAGGCGGAAGTGGATTCAATGTGCCAGGAAGCACAGAAAGCGCAGACCGCTCTGAGCGCGCAGAAGCTAGCCGGGAAATCGTAAGCGGCCATCGCAAGCGGCCGCTCAGCCGCGCACGGCGTCGCGCCAGCGCGCCAGGAAGGTCCGTTTGCGCAGCGTATCCTGCGCCGCCAGCAGGCCGGGGCCCACGCTGATCGGCTTGAGCGCGTAGCCCAGCCGCTCGGCCAGCGCCGCGGCGGTGTGCTCGCTGTCGGTATCGGTACGGATCGTGTAGAGCTGCGAGGCAGTCTGCCCGAGCAGGGTCTGGCCAGCGCGCGAGAGCAGGAAATCCAGCCATAGCCGCGCCGCGTTGGGATGCGGCGCGCGGCGCGCGACAAACGCCACGCGCGACATGACCAGCGTGTAGTCACGCGGGGCAATCACATCGATTTCGGCGCCGCGCTCCATCAGCGAGAGCGCGTAGGAGCCGAGCAGGTTGTAACCCATCACGAATTCACCGGAAGCGATGCGCTCGATCATGCTCGCGGTCGATGCCGACAACTGCACGCCGCAGCGGCCCAGGGCCTGGGCCAGATACCAGAACTCGTCGCCCATGCGTGCGTCCTGCTGCGCCAGCAGATAACCCACTCCTGACTTTTCCACATCGTAGGTCACTACCCGCTGGCGCCAGCGCGGCGTGTTCTCCTGCAGCAGGCGCGCCAGGCCGGTGCGGCTTTTCGGCACTTGCATGCCGGCGAAATGGCGGCGGTTGTAGACGATCACGGCGGGCTCGAAGGTAGTGCCCCAGGCTTCGTCGCGCCATGCCGCCCAGGCCGGCAGGCCGGCGCGCTCCGGCGAGGCGTAGCGCAGGGCATGGCCATCGTTGACCAGCTTGATCTGCAGGTCCATCGCCGTGCTCCACAGCACGTCGGCATAGTCCGGTCCGGCCGCCTGCCCCGCGCCCAGGCGCGCGCTCTCCGTCAGGAAACGATCGTTCAGCTCCAGCGTATTCAGATCCTGGTAGCGCACCTTGAGGCCGGGGTAACGCGCCTCGAACGCTGCCACCAGCGGCCGCGCGATCTCCACGTCGGTGGAAGCATGCACATTGACCATGCCCTCTTGCAGCGCCCGCGCAATGATCTCGGCATAGCCCGCCGGGTAGCCGGCCGGCACCGGCGGGCCGGCCTGGGCGCGCGCGCCGCCGCTTAGCCCGGCACCCAGCGCGGCGGCGCCGGCCAGCACGCGGCGCCGCTTCCAGCTTGCCGGCATACCGGCGACAGCGGACGCCGCCGGGAGCGAAGGCGAAGCCGGCGGCTGTACGGGCAGCTGGGACAGGTGAGGGGACAGGTACGGGGACAGGAAAGGGGGCAGCTTGCGCAAGGCAGGAACCATCGGTGCTGACATCGGTGGCTGGAAAGGGCCATGGCACGCTCGCCGCGCGCGGCCCGGGGCGGAGGTATTATAGGCGCCCGCGGCGTGTCCCCGCGGCGGGCGCGGCGTTGCCAGGCTTGGCAGCGCCGCGAAACGTATTTGTTGAAACGGACGCCTATCGAGCAGGGGAGGACCGCCGTGCGCTTGTTGCTGGTGGAAGACGAGATTGAACTGGCGCGCTGGGTGGCGCGCGCACTGGAGCAGGGCGGCTTCGTGATCGAGCACGTGGCCGACGGCCTGYAGGCCGAGGCGCGGCTGATGGCCGAGGAATACGATGTGGTGGTGCTGGATCTCCGCCTGCCCGGCAAGGACGGCCTGGCCGTGCTCAAGTCCATGCGTGGGCGCGACGACCGAACGCCGGTGCTGATCCTGACCGCGCAGGACACGCTCGACGAGCGCGTGCGCGGCCTCAACCTCGGCGCCGACGACTACCTGCCCAAGCCCTTCGCCATTGCCGAACTCGAAGCCCGCATCCTGGCGCTGATCCGGCGCAGCCGGGGGCGAGCCCACCCGCGCCTGCAATGCGGCACGCTGGTATTCGACGGCGAGACCCGCAGCTTCACGCTGGCCGGCGCGCCGCTGGCGCTGACGCCGCGCGAGTCGACCTTGCTGGGCGCGCTGCTGGCCAAGAGCGGCCAGCCGCTCACCAAGGCGCAGCTGCTTGACAAGGTGTTCTCACTCGATGCCGACGTCAGCCCGGACGCCATCGAAGTGCTGGTGTACCGGCTGCGCAAGAAGCTCTCCGGCCACGGCGTGACCATCGTCACGCTGCGCGGCTTCGGCTACCTGCTGGAACCGGAAGGTCAGCCCTGATGCTGCGCCGCCTGCCACGGCACTGGCTGCGGCGCTGGCTGCAGGGCAGCCTGCGCCGCCAGTTGCTGTTGCTGCTGGTGCCCGCGCTGGCGGCAATGATGGCGCTCGACACCTGGCTGACCTACGGCACGCTGCGCGACGCCGCCAACGCCGCCTACGACCGCTCGCTCTACGGCTCCGTGCGCGCCATCGACAACGCCATCGGCATGGCCGGCGAAAGCGTGCAGATAGCACTGCCGGACGCCGCCATGGAGATGTTCGAGACCGCGGCCCAGACCCACGTCTTCTACCGCGTATCGCTGGAACGCAATGGCCGGATCGAAACCGTCACCGGCTACGATGACCTGCCGCTGCCCAAGGGTGGGATCGCCAGCAACCAGCCGCATTTCTACGATGCCGACTATCGCGGCGATCCGGTGCGCATTGCCGTGCTTGCGCATCCGGTGTACCGGCCCAACGCGCATATGCGCGTCATCGTGCAGGTGGCGGAAACCGCCGAGCCGCGCTTCGAACTCATCGCCACCGTGTGGCGCGGCGCGCTGGCGCGCGGCGTGCTGCTGATCCTGGTCAGCGCCGGCATCCTCGTGGCCGGCATCACCTATGTGCTGCGCCCGCTGGCACGCGTGCGCGACGATGTGCAGGCACGTTCCGCCGGCGACCTGACGCCGCTGGCCTTCGACCACGTGCCGATGGAAGTCCGCCCCCTGGTGGACGCCGTCAACCTGCATGTCTCGCGCTCCGACGCGATGACGCAGGCCCAGGCGCAGTTCATTGCCGACGCGGCCCACCAGTTGCGCACGCCGCTGGCCATCCTCAAGACGCAAGCCGAGTTTGCCCAGCGCCAGCTTTCCGCCGGCGCCGATCCCGCTCACGCGCGGGATGCCGCCGGGGAGGCGGTAGGCGGCATCGTCACGCAGCTGGAGCAGGCCGCGCGCCTGACCAACCAGCTGCTGGCGCTGGCGCGCGTACGGCAACACCCGGGCAGCGACACACCTGGCGACGCCGAGCCGCCGGACCTGATCGATGCCGTGGCCGTGGCAGAGCAGGTGGCGCTGGACTACTTGCCGCTGGCGCGCGGCAAGCAGCAGGACTTTGGCTGGGAGCGGCCGCAGGGGCTGGTGCTGCCGGTACGGGCCGATGCCGCGCTGCTGCGCGAGGCATTTGCCAATCTTGTCCACAACGCGATCCAGTATTCGCCGCGCGGCAGCAGGATCACGCTTTCCGCCGCGCGTTTCGCGGATAGCGCCTGCCTGGTGGTGGAGGACGATGGGCCGGGCATTCCCGTCGAGGAGCGCGAAAAGGTATTTGCGCGGTTCTACCGGCGGGTCGGGAATGTCGAACCGGGCTCCGGCCTGGGGCTGGCGATTTCCCGCGAGATGGCCGCGCGGTTCGGTGGCACGGTGGAGCTGGGAGTCGCGGTGCAGGGCAAAGGGGTTCGGGCGGTGCTGGCGCTGCCGATCGGGGAGTGAGACGGCGCCAGAAAGACCAGAAAGTCCAAAAGAACCAAATGTCCATACATCCACCCCCACGTAAACCCCACCCCATTCCCTGACAAATTGACAGCCTTTTGACAGTTTCCACCCCATAGAATCGCGCCATGGTCGCCGTACGGGCCAGACCAAGTCAGAAAACCAAAGAACAAGTCCGGCATGCAAGCGCTGCCGGGGACAGGAGACAACGCCAAGCCGGCCGCCCAACGCAGGCAGCGCCGGCGCACCGCACGACTCTCCCGCCCCCGACAGCCAGCTTCACCGCCAGCCGGACACCTCCGGGTCGGTCCTCGCCAGCATCGCCGGCAACCGTTCACCGGCAATCCTCTGAAAAAGAACAGGAGACCGTAATGCGTCGTTCGATTCATCGCTTTGCCCACGTCGTCATGGCTTCGGCCGCGATCACCGCCAGCGTGGCTGCCGCGCCCGCGTTCGCGCTCGACAGCGTGAAGTTCATGATCGGCGCCAACCCGGGCGGCGGCTTCGACCAGACCGGCCGCTCGCTGGGCGCGGCGCTCGTTGCCGCCGGCGTGGCCAAGACGGCCTCCTACGACAACAAGGGCGGCGCGGGCGGCACCATCGGCCTGACGCAGTTCGTCAATACCGACAAGGGCAACCCGAACGCGATGATCGTCACCGGCGCGGTGATGGTGGGCGCGATCGAAACCAACAAGCCGCCGGTCACGCTGAAGAACGCAACCCCGATCGCTCGCCTGTTCGCCGACACCATGGTGATCACGGTGCCGGCCAGCTCGCCGCTGAAGTCCATCAAGGACCTCACCACGCAGCTCAAGGCCAACCCGGGCAGCGTCAGCTGGGGCGGCGGCTCCAAGGGTTCGATCGACCACATCCTCGCGGGGCTGGTGGCCAAGGAAAGCGGCGTGGATCCGAAGAAGATCAACTACGTGCCGTTCCAGGGCGGCGGCGAAGCCTCGGCCTCGATCCTGGGCGGCCACGTGACGGTCGGCATTGCCGGCGTGTCCGAGTTCCTGCCCTTTATCAAGAGCGGCAAGATGCGCGCGCTGGCCGTGACCTCCAAGGAGCGCACCGCCGATATCCCGACCCTGAAAGAGCAGGGCATCAATGTGGAGATCTACAACTGGCGCGGCGTGTACGGCGCGCCCGGCATCACCGCCGAGCAACGCAAGGCGCTGGTGGATGCGGTGGTGAAGGCAACCGAGACGCCGCTGTGGAAGGAAACCCTGGCCAAGAACGACTGGACCCCGTTCCTGCTGACCGGCGACGAGTTCGGCAAGTTCGTGGACAGCGAGTCGGCCCGCCTGGGTGGCACGCTGCGTGAACTGGGCGTGGCGAAGTAAGCAGCCCGGTCTTACCGCTTCATTGCTTCACCGCTTCACCGCTTCACTGTTCGAACGTTTTACCTGTCGGCCCTGCCTGCGGCGCACCATAACGCCCGGTGCGCATGCAGCTGGCGGGGGTCCGGTGTCCACCTGCGATACCCAAAAGACCAAACTACAAATCGCCGGGCCCCCGCCTTAAGCGGGGACGACAAACCGCGGCAAGCCAAGGGTCGGCCAACACGACCGCAGGCGCCGCATGAAGGAGCCACTTCACATCATGAAACCCTCGCACCTGGCGATCGGCATAGCCGTATTGCTGCTCTCCGTTTTCTATTTCGTCGGCCTGTCTGGCATCTCCGGCGACGAAGGCTATGCCGGCCTGTCGCCGCGCTTCATGCCGACGCTGGTCGCCATCGGCCTGGCCGTGTGCGGCGCGGCGCTGACCTGGCAGGGCATTCGCGGCGGCTTTCGCAATATGCCCGAGGAAGACGCCGAGCTGCCCTCCGCACCGCATAACTTCCGTGGCTTCCTGTGGGTGGCTGCCGGGCTGGTGGCCAATATGGCGCTGATCGGCACGCTTGGATTCGTGCTGGCGTCGACCCTGCTGATGATCTGCGTGGCACGCGGCTATGGCAGCAAGCGCTTCCTGCGCGATGGCCTGATTGGCCTGTGCATTACGTTGCCGATGTGGGCACTGTTTGAATTCCTGCTCGGCATCAATTTGCCGCTGCTGCCCGTCGCCGGGTTCTGACCGGAGCTGATCCATGGATACTCTCAACCTGCTGATGCATGGCTTTGCCATCGCCATCACGCCAATCAACCTGATGTGGGCCCTGGTCGGCTGCTTCCTGGGCACCGCCATCGGCGTGCTGCCGGGCATCGGCCCGGCACTGACCGTGGCGATGCTGCTGCCGCTGACCGCCAAGGTGGAACCCACCGCGGCGCTGATCATGTTCGCCGGCATCTACTACGGCGCCATGTACGGCGGCTCCACCACCTCCATCCTGATGAACACGCCGGGCGAGTCGTCGACCATGGTCACGGCGATGGAAGGCAACCTGATGGCCAAGAGCGGCCGCGCCGGCCCGGCGCTGGCCACCGCGGCCATCGGCTCCTTCGTGGCGGGCACGATCGGCACGGTGCTGCTGTCGATGTTCGCGCCGGTGGCGGCCGACGTGGCGCTGCAGTTCGGTCCCGGCGAATACTTCATGATCATGCTGCTGGCCTTCACCACGGTGTCGGCGGTGCTGGGTTCGTCGTTGCTGCGCGGCATGACCAGCCTGTTCCTTGGCCTGGGCATCGGCCTGATCGGCATGGATTCGCTGTCGGGCCAGACCCGTTACTCGATGAACGTGCAGGAACTGTACGATGGCATCGATATCGTGGTGGTCGCGGTGGGCCTGTTCGCGGTGGGCGAGGCGCTGTTCAATGCCTTCTTCCCGCAGCCGGACGGCAGCTTCAACAGGCTCAGCTCGATCATGATGACCAAATCGGATTGGAAGCGCTCGGTGCCGGCATGGATCCGCGGCACCATCATCGGCTTCCCGTTCGGCCTGATCCCGGCTGGCGGCGCTGAGATCCCGACCTTCCTGTCGTACGCCACCGAGAAAAAGCTGTCCAAGCACAAGGGCGAGTTCGGCACGGTAGGCGCGATCGAAGGCGTGGCCGGCCCCGAGGCCGCCAACAACGCCGCGGTGACTGCCACGCTGGCACCGCTGCTCACGCTGGGCATCCCGACCTCGAACACCACCGCGATCCTGCTGGCGGCGTTCCAGAACTACAACCTGCAGCCGGGCCCGATGCTGTTCCAGACCTCGGGCGACCTGGTGTGGGGCCTGCTGGCTTCGCTCTACATCGGCAACGTGATGCTGCTGGTGCTGAACCTGCCGGCCATCGGCCTGTGGGTGCGCATGCTGCGCATTCCCACGCCGCTGCTGTACGGCGGCATCCTGATCTTCGCGGGCCTGGGCGCCTACGGCATCCGCCAGTCGTGGTTCGACCTGCTGCTGCTGTTTGTGATCGGCGTGCTGGGCATGGCCATGCGCCGCTTCGACTTCCCCACCGCGCCGGTGATCGTGGGCATGATCCTGGGACCGATCGCGGAGAAGCAGTTGCGCAATGCATTGTCGATCAGCCAGGGCGACTGGTCGATCTTCGTGACCCAGCCGATCTCGGCCACCATCCTGGCCATGACGGTGGCGGTGGTGCTGATCCCGCGCATCCTGGGCTGGCTGTCCCGGCGCTCGGCGCGCGGCAAAGTGGCTGACGCCACCGGTTGATTGGCGCAAAATGCGGGCAAGGCCCGGCACTCCAGGGTGCCGGGCCTTTTCGTTTGTGGCGCCGTGGCAGGCCATCGCATCGGCGCTGTTGTCCCTACATTCCGCTTCATCACAAGAACACCGCGCCGGCGCCCGCGCGCCAGGCCGCTGCGACATGCCTTCTCTTCTTCACCGCTGGCGTCCGGTCCTGCTGACGCTGCTGCTCGGCCTGGCCGCCGCGCTGCTCTGCACGCTGCTTCACACGCCCCTGCCATGGATGATCGGGCCGTTGCTGGCGGTGGCCACCGCGCGCATGCGCGGCGCCGACCTGCGCGCGCCCACGCAGGCGCGCAATGCCGGGCAGTGGGCCATCGGGACTTCGCTCGGGCTGTACTTCACGTCCGACGTGGTGGAACGTCTGCTGGAGTTCCTGCCGTATATCGTGGCGGGTTCGCTGTTCGCGCTGGTGCTCGGCTGCGGGGGCGCGTTCCTGCTGCGCAGGAGCACGGGCGTGGCGTTCAAGACGGCGTACTTCTCCACCGCCATCGGCGGCGCCTCGGAGATGGCAAACCTGGCCGAGCGCAACGGCGCGCGCATCGACCAGGTGGCCGCCGCGCATTCGCTGCGCGTGCTAATGGTGGTGGTGGCGGTGCCCGCGCTGTTCCAGTACGGCGGCATCCATGGGCTCGATCCCTATATCCCCGGTCCGCGCACGGTGGACTACCTGGGGCTGCTCGGGCTGATCGCGATCACCGTCAGCGCAGCGCTGGTGCTCAAGCGCTTCAACCTGCCCAATCCCTTCGTGATCGGCACGCTGCTGGCGGCAGCGGTGCTGACCGCCTCGGGCGTGGAACTGTCGGCCATCCCCACCTGGATGAGCCGCGCCGGCCAGTTGCTGATCGGYGTCTCGCTGGGGGCGCGCTTCTCGCGCGACTTCCTCCACACGGCGCCGCGCTTTCTCACCGGCGTGGCGCTGTACACGCTGGTCGCACTGGTGCTCTCCGCGCTGTTCGGCTGGGCCTTGTCGGCGCTGTCTGGCGTGCATCCAGCCACCGCCATTCTCGGCACCACGCCCGGCGGCATCGCGGAGATGTGCATCACCGCCAAGGTGCTGGAACTGGGCGTGCCGCTGGTGACGGCCTTCCACGTGATCCGGATGGCGTTCGTGGTGCTGTGCACCGGCCCCCTGTATCATTGGCTCAAACATCGCGCCGCGCCGGAGGAGACGGAATAGCAACCTGGCCCGGCCCCACCCCAGACAAACGGGAGTGCCATGCCAGAGTCAATGCCAAGACCCAAGCCGGAATCCAGCCTGACGCTTGCCGATATCGACGGCATCTTGCAACGCGTACTGGCGCCGTGGGTGCGCCAACTCGGCCTGCGTGCCGAAGCCGTTGATGCGCAGGGCGTAACACTGCGCCTGCCTTTCGACGAATCGTTTCGCCATGCGGGTGGCGTGGTGTGCGGCCAGGTGCTGATGGCCGCCGCCGATACCGCCATGATCGTGGCGGTCGCCAGCGCGGCGGGCGGCTTCCGCCCCATGACCACCGTCACGCTGACAACCAACTTCATGCGCCCGGTGATCGACGGCGACGTGCTGGTGCGCGCCAACGTGCTGCGCCTGGGCAAGACCGTGGTGTTCGGCGAAATCGAGCTGACCGGCACCGACGGCAAGCTGGCCGTGCAGGCCACCACCACTTAYGCGCTGCTGTGAGCGGCGCCATCACTGAATTGCATGCAATCCATGTATGAGCCCCGCAGCGTAGTTCCTGCTTCCGTCCAGCCCGCCGCGGCAGCCTCTCCGTTCGACCAGGTGGTGTTCGCCGGCGGCGGCAACCGCTGCTGGTGGCAGGCGGGCTGGTGGGATAGGGTGGCGCCCGAGCTGGGCCTGCGCCCGCGCGTGATCACGGGAATTTCCGCCGGCGCCGCCACGGCCTGCATGGTCTACACGCACGATTCCCGCGAGGTGATGGCGTACTACCGCGAGGTGCTTGCCGGCAACCGGCGCAATGCCTACTGGGGCAACCTGCTGAACAGGCAGCGCGTGTTCCCGCACTACGGCATCTACCGCACCGCCCTGCTGAGCATCTTCGGCGAGGGCCGCCTGGCGCGCTTGCAGGCGGCGCCGGAAATCCGCATCGGCGTGGCCCATATCCCGCGCTGGAGCGGTCCGCGGCTGGCGGTCATGGCTGGCCTGGTGGCCTACAACATCGAGAAGCACTGGCTCAAGACGCTGCACCCGCGGCTGGGCCGCAAGCTGGGCTTCCATCCGGAGTTCGTGCGCGCGCAGGACTGCGGCTCGCCCGAGCAACTGGCCGACCTGTTGCTGCAATCTTCCTCGACGCCACCCTTCACGCCGGTGCTCCGGCGCGACGGCCGGCCCGTGCTCGATGGCGGCATGGTCGACAACGTGCCGGTCGACGCGCTCGACGCAACGCCCGGCGACGTACTGGTGCTGGTGACGCGGCTCTATCCGCGTCCACGGCGCTTTGTTCTGCAACACGGCGCGCAGCGCCGGCTCTACCTGCAACCTTCGCAACGGGTACCGATCTCGAGCTGGGACTACACCCAGCCCGGCGCGATGACCGGTGCCTACGATCTCGGCCAGCGCGATGGGGAGACCTTTCTGCGCGAATGGCCGTCTGTCCTGAAGACGGAGCTTGGCACCGCCGCGTAGCGTTCAACCAGCGCGACGGCCGCCCTAGCGGCTCCGTCATCACGATGTGCAATGCGGCCTTCGCGCCGCAACAGGAGGCATTGATGACGAAACGCCAGGCAAGACCCACGACCGAGCGCCGCAGCGCGCGCAGGGCGACATCCGAGCAAGTGGTGGAGCACGTTCCCCGCCGCGGCAAGCGCCGCGCCGGCGCGCAGCGCGAAGCGGACTTCGTGGTAATCGGCGCAGGCTCGGGCGGAGTGGCGGCTTCGCGGCGCGCGGCCTCGCACGGCGCGCGCGTGGTGCTGGTGGAGCGGGATGCCATCGGCGGCACCTGCATCAATCGCGGCTGCGTCCCCAAGAAAATGCTCTCATATGGCGCCAGCCTGGCCGCCGTCCTGTCGGGCTGCCTGTCGCACACCGGCGGCAAGGAGGACTGGAGCGATGCCATCGTGCGTGTCAATGCGGAGATGGCGCGGCTGCACGTGGCCTATACGCACCACCTGCAGGAAGCCGGCGTGGAACTGCTGCGCGGCGATGCCACGGTGATCGCGCCGGACCAGGTACAGGTGGGCGCGGAGGTCATCCAGGCGAAACGCATCCTGATCGCCACCGGCGCGCGGCCGCGTGCCTTGCCGGTGCCAGGCGGCGAACTCGCCTGCACCTCCGACGACATCTTCACCTGGCAAAGCCTGCCGGCTTCGCTGGTGGTGATCGGAGGCGGCTACGTGGCGGTGGAACAGGCCTCGATCCTGTCGCGCTACGGCGTCAAGGTGGAGATGCTGGTGCGCGGGGAACGCCTGCTGCCGCGCTTCGACCATGAAGTTGCCGAGGCACTGGCCGAGGCGCTCGCCGCCAAGGGCGTGCGGCTGCATTTCAATACCGAGGTAACGCTGCTGAACCAGGCCAACGGTGCCATCGATGTGTGCTACCGGCAGCATGGCAATGGCGGCAATGGCAACACTGGCAACACTGGCGCCGGCGGCAGGGACCGCATCCAGACCGTGCGCGCGCAGGCAGCGCTGGCTGCCATCGGGCGCGACCCGCATTGGGACGGGCTCGGCCTGGAGGCGCTTGGCGTGCAGAAAGCCGAACAGGGCGGCATCCAGGTGGACCGCTCGTTCCGCACCAAGGTCCGCGCGATCCACGCCATCGGCGATACCATCGACGGCCCGCACCTGACACCGGTGGCCAGCGCGCAGGGCCGCTGGCTGGCGGACCGCCTGTTCGGCCGCCGCGGCGACCGATCGGATTTCGACCTGGTGCCTACCGCGGTGTTCTGCGAGCCGGCCATCGGCAGCGTGGGCCTGAGCGAGCAGGCCGCCATTGAGGAGGCGGGCAAGCCGGAGCGCATCCACACCGTGGTGCGCCGCTTCGTCTCGCTGGAGAACCGCTTCGCCGGCAGCGAGCAGGCGTCCATGGTCAAGCTGGTGGTGAATACGCGCAGCGGCCGCGTGCTGGGCGCGCACATGATGGACAACGCCGCGCCGGAAATCGTGCAGGCGTTCGCCGTGGCGCTGCGGCTGGGAGTGAGGCTGTCGCACCTGCAGACCACGGTGCAGTTGCATCCGACCGTGGCCGAGGAACTGTTCGGCTAAGCGGCCCCCGGACTCAAGCCGGCGCGGCTCCCGTCGCCGGCTTGGCGCCAGCGCAGGGATCGGCCCGCTTGTGCGCGGGCACCAGCACCACGCGGTCGTAGGCGCCGGCCTCCTGGCCGCTGGCCTGCTCCAGGTAGCCCACGCTGTAGATACTGCCCGGCTCGGCGGCGAGCCAGCGCGGCGCGCCCACGTCGCGCCGCACATGGCCGTTGCCGGCGATCAGCACCGCGCCGCGTTCGGCGTATTCGCGCATCGCGGCCGCCATCACCGCATCGCGCGCGGCCTGGGCATCGAGCATGCCCGGCAGCATGGCCTTGGGGAAATTGCCGCAATGGCCGCGGTCGAGCACCGCGGTCTGTTCCGTCACGATGTCTTGGGGCAAGGGCGCGGCAAGGCCGAGGCGCTTGCGCTCGGCTGCATCGAATACGCCATCGAGCCCGCCGCGCACGATGCGCCCCGCATCCGCCCGCGACAGGTTGGCCGCCACCAGCGGCAGGTCATAGCGCAAGGCCAGGGCCACCACCGGCGTGTAAAGCTCCCACTGCCAGTTCTTGCCGCCCGCCTGCGCCACCACATACGCCGCGTCACCAGGGCGCTCGCGGCGGGCGCGGTCGATATCGGGCTGGCGTTCGCGGTCGAACTGCTCCATTGCGATGGCCGGGCGCCAACCCGCTTCGAGCGCGCTCGACAAGGCAAGCAAGCGCCGCTTCTGGCCATCGGCGTTGTCGTGGACCTCGCCCAGCAGCACGTAGGTCTTACCGGTGAACTGGTGCGCGACGTCGCCAGCCACGGCGGCCGGTGGCGTACCCGCGCAGCCGGCGAGCGCGGCAAGCAAAGCGGCGGCGAGCGCCACGCCGGCGGCGCGGGCAATGGCAAGGCGTGAGCGAGTCTGCATGGCGGCGGTAATCCTGGTTTCTGCGGTTTTTTGCCTATGGTCCGCGGGCATGCCGCGGACCTGCCTATTATTGCCCAGTTGCCGCTTCCGGCACATAGACCATCGAGCCGTCCTTCAGCCGATAGGCAACGCCGGCCTTGGTGCCATCCCCGCTGCCGACTTGTCCGCTCGCCTGGTAGCGCACGACCTTCTCGCCCTGCTTTGAGACGATCTCCATATTCGGCTTGCCGGGATTGGTGATGACGGTGACGTCCGCATGCGTGAACGGGTTCATCGGGTTCTGCGCGATCGCCACCAGCAATGCGGCGATCACCACCAGGAACACGTCGATCAGGTTGACCACCGACAGGATGGGATCGTCGGCTTCGCTTTCTTCCAGGAACTTCATGCGTCGACCTCCCACTGCGGCTGGTGCTTGCCCAGCCACACCAGTTCCTCGGCCAGCCAGCGGCGCCGCACATTGACCACCCAGAACGTGATGCTGGCGGCGATCAGCGCGAGGATCACGGCAGAGAAAGCGATGGTGAGGTTCTCGCCCACGTTGGCGAGGTTGCCGCCCGACAAGCCTTTCAACGCCGGCCCCATCGGGATCATGGTGGCTACAAGCCCCAGCATGGGCGCCACGCGCGTGGCGATGCGCGGCCACTCCAGCAACCGATGCGCGGTCACGTCGAGTGTGTCCGGGTCCTTCACGCGATGGCGCAGCGCATACGCCACCAGCACGTAGCCGCGGCCGGTTTCGATCGTGTTGCGGCGGCGCTGCCAGCCTTGCATGGCGAACTCGCCGAGCGCCCAGAAGGCGTAGAGGAAGAGCAGCCCGATCAGGGCAAGCGTCGGGTACAGGAACAACTGGCCGACGTCGTACATCAGGGTTTCAAGCAGGGTAGGGGTCATGATGCCTCAGTAGGGTTTTGTTGGATTCCGGAAGAGTGGTGCGGCGCTGGCGCGGCGCCGCGCGCTGAGGGCGCCGCCGAGCACGGCCCCGGCCAGCGCGATGCCGGCGGCGAGCCACGACAGCACCGGCACGAGCGCCGCGGCGGGCGGCTTGCGCTCCACCAGTTGCATGCCTTGCACGGGTACGGATTGCGATGGCGGCGCGGGCTTTGGCTCGGGCTGCGTTTTCGCTTCAGGCTGCGGCGGCTGCGGGGCAGCCTGCGCAGCCGCGGCCTTCGGTGCGCCCGCCGGCGGTGCCGCGGGAGCTTGCGTGCCATAGCCCGCCGCGCCGGGGGCCGTGGCCTGCTGTTGCACGTAGCGGTTGAAGCTGCGGTTGCCGCTGCGGATATCGTGCCGCTGCGAGAGCGTCTGCCAGCGGTCGGCCAGCGTCTTGAGCATCTCGGGGTCGGCTTTCCAGTAGCCCTTGCGCGCGGCTTCCAGCATGCGCTCGATCACCTGGGCCTGGGCCTGCGGCGCATGCTTCTCGAACCATTCATCAAGGCCGAGTTTGTGCTTGTCCTTGACGTAGACCTCGGCGAACTCGGTCCACTGGTCGTCGCGCACGATCTCCGGCGCGACCGCGGTCCAACCCCAGAAGTTGTTGACGGTGTCGAGCATGTTGAGCGCGCCGCTATAGCCTTCGGCCTTCATGCCTTCGATCCAGCCCGGATGGAAATAGCGCGTGCGCAGTTCGGTGGCGAGGAAGGAAGCCGCCGTTTCCGTGCGCGCACTGTTCGCATCGCGCAAATTGGAGATCAGCAGCTCCGGCGCCTTGCCCGTCAGATGGCGCACGGCCAGGCCGATGCCGCCGAGATACTGGAAGGGATCGTCGGTGGTCAGCATGCCATACAGGTTGGAGCTGCGCGCCAGCAGCGCGCCTTCCACGCCCTTGAGGTTCTCGGCGTAGAGGTTGAGCTGCGGCAGCTTCTCGCCCCAGGTTTTTTCGTCGGGCCCGTAGCCGTACTGCATGCGCGAGAGATAGAGATTGGCGAGCTTGGCGTCCGCTTGCTTGCCGCTGCCGAAGCTGTCGCTGGCGAGCGTAGCGTCGTTGAGACCGGTGCCGTAGTTGCCCGACTCGCTGGCAAAGATGCGCGTCAGCGCCAGCGACTCGATGCGCTCGGGATTCATCTCCGCCGCCTTGAGTTGCGCCAGGCGCTCGCGCACCGCGCGCGTGCTCGCGGCCACCGCGTTGTCGGGCTCGGGTTGCGCGGCGGCCAGCTTGACCGCTTCGGCCAGCCACTTGATCAGGTTGGGAAAGTGATCGCGGTACAGGCCGGTGGCGGACAGCACCACGTCCACGCGCGGATGCTTGAGCTCCGCGGCGGGAATCGCTTCCACCCCGACCACGCGGCCACCGCCGTCCCACTTCGGGCGGATGCCCATGGCCGCCAGCGCCTGCGCTTCGAGCATGCCCTGATGGCGCATGGTCTCCACGCTCCACAACGAGAAGGCCAGCTTGGCGGGCCACTTGCCGTGACGCTTGCGCCAGTCGGCAATCATGGCTTGCGCCGCTGCTTGTCCGGCCTGCCATGCTTCCCGGCTGGGCACCTTGGAAGGATCGAAGCCATACAGGTTGCGGCCGGTCGGCAGCGCATCGGGATTGCGCACCGGATCGCCGCCTGTGCCGGCCAGCACGTAGCGGCCCGCCAGCGCGGTGAGAATGGCTTCGCTCTCAGGCGCGGCATCGAGGCTGGCGTAGAGCGTGCGTGCGCGCCGCATGTCTTCACGCTGCCTGGCGTCGGAAAGGCCCGTCAACGGCGCGCCGTCGATGACGTAGCGGTGCAACATGGCGTAGGGTTCCGACCGCGCCAGCTGCTTGTAATCGAGCGCGAAGAGTTCCTCGGGCTCATCGGGAAACACGCGCTTGAGCCAGGACTGGCCAAGCATGGCCATCACCGTGTACAACCGCAGCCCGGGATCCTGCGACTGGCCGAACGTGTGCAGCCCATAAGGCTGCAATGCGCCCGCGAGTTCGTGCAGGTGCGTGTGCAACGCATCCAGGTACTCGGTGAACTGCGCGCTCGCACGCGCCTGCGGCCAGCCCATGTCGTCGAACAGATGCATGCGCGCGCTGCGCTTGAGGATGTCCTCGCGCAGTGTGTCCTTCACCGCGCCGTTGTCCTGCTGCAGGTAGTTGTGCAACTGATCATGCAGCGCCGACAGGTCGGTGTGCAGGCCGGCCGGCTTGAACGGCGGCGTCTGGTGGCTGACGATGGTGGCGCGGCCCCGGCGCTTGGCCTGCAACGCCTCGCCGACGTCGTCGACGATGTAGGGATAGATCACGGGCACGCTGCCGAGCACCATGTAGGGCTGGTCGGTCACGGACAGGCCGCGCTCCTTGCCCGGCGTCCATTCCTGCGTCCCGTGGGTGCCGTAGTGCACCAGCGCCTCGCGCCCTTCGCGCGCCCACAGGTAGGCCGCCATGTAGAAATGGTTGAGCGGCGTCTTGGTGGAGTGATAAAGCGCCTTCTCGGCGGCTTCGTCGCGCTCGCCGCGTGGCGGCACCGGCATCAGCGCCACGTTGCCGAGCTGCAGGCGCGGGATGGCGAAGCCGGCCACGCCGTTGCGCCTGATCGCCATCGACGAGGCTTCGGGCTCGCCCCAGCGCGCGCTGACCTCGGCGCGGRACGCGGCGGGCTGCGCGTCGTACCAGCGGCGGTATTGCGCCATCGGCATCCACGCGGCGCGGTCCGCATCGAGCAGCGCGCCGAGCTGGCCTTCGCGGTAGAAGGGCGCGAGCAACGCGCCAAGATCGCGCTGCAGCGCGAGTTCGCCGGCGGCCTCGGTGCGGTAGCCCGCGGCATGCAGCGCGGCCAGGGTGGAAGACAGGCTGCGCGGCAGGTTGAGGAAGGATGCCGACAGGTTCTTTTCGCCAGCGGGATAGTTGTAGAACAGGATCGCCACGCGCTTCCCGGCATTGGGCGTGCGCTGCAGACGTGTGAGCGCCAGTGCCTTGTCGGCCACGGCATCGAGCTGCGCCGGCAGGCTGACGATGCTGCCGTCCTTGTGCGAAGTGGCGGCGGCCAGCATGGGATCGCTGACGCCGGCCAGTTCGGGCTGCACCAGGTAGAAGGGTGTATCGGTGAGGCTGATGCCGTGCGGATCGCGCTCCCAGTCCTGCGCATCGCCCTTGCGGTAGGGTATGACCTGCAGCACCGGGATGCCTAGCGTTTCAAACTCCGCCTTGCGGCCCGCCGCATTGAGCATGATCTGGCCGTTGACCAGCACATCGACAATGCGCTTGCCGCCGGGCGCGGCCATGCGCAGCACGCCGTCCGCATCCATCACCGGGCTGTAGAAGACGAGCGCGCGCGCGCCACGCGCTTCGATGCTCGCGATCAGGTCGTCGATAAAGGCGCTGTCCAGGCCGGAGACATAGGCCTGGTGGATGGCGACGCCGATCACCGGCGTGCCAGCGTGGCCGGATGCGCCGAGCGCCTCGTCCGGCGATTCGGTCACCACGCTGGCCAGGCGCGGATGGTAGTAAGCGGCTTTTGGAAACACCACCGGCGCGGGAATCGCGCCGTCCGCGCGCAGCTTGAACTGCTGCGCGGCCAGCGTGCGCATCATGGCGTCGAAGTTGGCGCGGCCACCGTTGACATAGTACGCATGCAGCTTCGCACCCAGCGCATTGTCGAGGCCGTGCGCCTCGAAGCGGTCGGTGGCGATCAGCAGGCGCGGCACGCGCGCATTGGTCCATTGCGGCCCCAGCTTCGCCAGCATCTCGGTGACAATGTGATCGCGCGGCGCATCGAGGATCAGCAATCCCGCGCCGTCGATGAATGGCGCCACATCCTGCGCGCTCATCCGTTCGAGATAGCGCGCATCGAGCGTCATGCCGTGCGCGCGCGCCATCGCCTGCAGGGGCTCGAACTTGCCCGCCGGCACCGGCGAGGTGGTCAGCACGGCAATCTTCGGCGTGGCCCGCGCCTGCTGCATGCCGAGCGCCAGAAGGGCAAGCCACAGCAGGCACAGCGCGCGGATCAGCCGCATCTTGGTTTTGTTTTGTGGGGACATGTCGGGTCGAATCGCCTCAGGTCAGAACGACAGCTTCACGCTGGCGGCGAAGGTACGCCCGGGCTGCGTATAGAAATCCAGGCCCGGCTCGCTGGCGGCCACGCTGCCCTGGCGCACATCGCCCCACAGCCAGTATTTCTTGTCGAACACGTTGTTCACCGACAGCACCAGGCTGGCGTAGCGGTTGAAGCGCCACCAGCCCTGCAGATCGACCACACCATAGCCGCCCGGCTTGAAGTAGGTGAAGGACGTGTCGTCGGTGCGCGTCACCGGGCGCGCTCCACGCCAGCGCAGGCTAGCGCCCTGGCCCTGGCTGTCGCTGCCGCGTTCCCAGGTCAGTGCGGCGCTGGCGCGCAGCGGCGAGACGCTGTTGAGCGGCTGGCCGGTCTGTTCGTTGTTGCCGTGCGCATAGGCCACGGCGCTGTCGACGCGCCACTGCGGCAGGAAGCGGTAGCTGCCGCGCCACTCGGCGCCGTAGATGCGCACGCTGCTCTGGTTGCGGTACTGGTACGTGGCTCGCAGGCCGGCGAGACAGGCGGGGTCGGACGGGCAGTTCAGCGCCACCTGTTCGATAAAGTCCTTGTAGCGGTTGTCGAATACCGCGACGCTGGACTGCACGCGCTCGTCGGTGTAGCGCGCACCGATCTCGAAGGAGCGGCTCTTCTCCGGATTCAGATCGCCATTGGGCGCGGCGCCGTAGCCCTGGATGGTGTTGCGGAAGCTGCCGTTGATTTCCTGGTAGTTCGGCGCGCGGTAGCCGAAAACGTACTGGGCCCACACATTGATGCGGTCGGTGGCTTGCCACAGCGCGGACAGCTTGGGCGAGACCGCCCAATCGCTCTTGCTGATGGCGGGCTTGGCGGCGACGCTGTTGTAGAGCTTGTCTTCGTCCGGCCCGAGCGCGTAATGGTCGAAGCGCAGGCCGGGCGTGAGCGTGAAGCGGCCGCCGGCGAACTGCAGTTCATCCTGCACGAAGATGCCGGTCTGGCGGGTCTCGCCCTTGGGGAAATCGTGGATCGGGAAGTTGTCGCCGGCCAGCGATTTCGACACCACGCCGGTGGTGCGGTTGTAGGCGGTGCCATCGCGCATCTCGCTGGTCTGCGTGCGCAGGAAATCCACGCCGGTGATCAGCCGGTGGCCTACGAAGCCCGTGTTGAACGACTTGTCGGCCTGCAGGTTGAAGCCGGTCTGCTGCTGTCGGAAGCCGAACAGCAGGTTCACGTCGCACAGGCTGCTGCCCGCCGTGGAGCCTGAGCAACCGGAGCTGGTCCTGCTGCGCACCTGGTTGGTCACGGTGTTGGACTCGCTCTCCTGATAGAACACGGTGGCGCCGAGGCGGTCGATCACGTGGCTGCCCGGCTTCCACTCGTAGTCCAGGCTGACGCGGTTGCGCGACAGGTCCTCGGTGCCGCTGGCGGCGGTCACGCGCGGCAGCGCGGTGGACAGGCGCAGGATATCGGTAAAGGTGTCGCTGTCACGATGCTCGTAGGTCAGCCTGAAGCGGTGGCCGGCGGCAGGATCGAGCACGATCTTGCCGAGCCAGGCGTTGGTCTCGCTGTTCTGCGGATTGGGCTTGGTGCGGCCGGTCGAGGTGGAACCGTTGCCGCCCATGTTTTCCACCTCGTGCCCCTTGCGGTGCGCATACATGAACAAGCCCTTGATGGTCTCGTTGCCGCCCGCCACGCCGGCGGTCTGGCCGAAACCGCGGTCGATGCCGTTCCACGACAGGCCCGCCTCGCCGCCCACCGCGCGGCCGCGCATCAGGTCCTCGGGATCCTTGGTGACGTACGAGACCACGCCGCCGATGGCGTCCGAGCCGTACAGGCTGGAGGCCGGCCCGCGCAGCACCTCGACCCGCTTGAGGAAGGAGAACTCGGGCGCGTCCCGGGTGGCGCTGGACAGGTTGGAGGGGCCGCCGCCGTTGTAATAGTCCGGCAGGCGCACGCCGTCGACCATCAGCAGCACGCGGTTAGCCTCGATGCCGCGGATATTGATGCTGCCGGCGCCAAAGCGGCGCCGGTCGCGCGGTACGTCGATATCGGGTTCGTCGGCAAACAGGCCGGTCTCGTCGACCGGCTGGGCGCGCTCGATGCGGCTGCCCTCGATGACGGTGATGGTGGAAGCGACGGCATCGGCGCGTTCCTCGGTGCGGGTGGCGGTGACCACCACCTCGCCCAGCGGGCGGACCGGATCGACGGCCGGTTCAGCGGCCAGCGCCGGACCACCGAGGGTGGCGCAGATGGCGATGGGCGTGACTCGTACGGAGGCGCGCAAGCGCGCCAGACAGCGGCGTTTCATGGATTTTCCCCAAAAGAAAACGAAACGCTGGCTGGCGGACACCGGGTCAGAACGGCTGGCTGGCGTAGTGTTGGCGCAGGTGCAAAGCGAGCCTGATCAACTTGAGAATGCGAATTATTCTCAACTTTGAGCAAGAAGTAAAGCCCCCCTTCCTGGGAGAGGGCGCATGGTGCCGACGAACGGTAGCAACTCGCTGGGAGCCACTGTCCGCCAACACCCATTCCTCAGCCACCGCAGCCGCCCGCTACCCTCGCTACAGCCGGGTCCAATTGACGGAGCGAGGCGTAGCTCATCCTCATTTTTTGCCGTTACAGCGCGAGGCGGGTTCATCGGCGCGAGTCAGAAAAATCGCCAGTAACTTTGGGAAATTTCTGCTGGCTGGTGACTATTTGCTTTTCTACAAATAAGGGCACTACCCAGCAATCTTGTCGTCTGGATGCTCGCAATAGCGGATGGGCGCCTCCGTGGGCTCTAGCGTTTGTTGCGCGCGAAGGTGCTCAACACGAGCATTGGCCCGATTTTTCCACGATTCTCGGGGCAGTCCACTTGTGTCGTCACAACAAAAAGGAGGGCTCTATGAACGAGAAGGCTCGACGAAGTATTTTTCGGCGAGAGGTATTGCAAAGGCACGACCAACAGGAACACGGGCCGATTCTCTTGGCGCAGTCAAGCCATAGTTGGCTGCTTGTTGGGCTGGCTGCCGCGATGTCTCTGGCGATTTTGCTGTACCTATTCTTTGGTAGCTACAGGCCTCGTACTGCTGCTACCGGCGTCCTAGTTCCTGAGGGGGGTGCGATTAGAATCCTTGCCCCCACCGGCGGCATTGTTTCTGAGCGTCACGTTCGCGAGGGGGAAATTGTGAAACAAGGTGCCGTTCTCTTTGTTCTTGCCGATGAACGAAGGCATGTCGGACAGCAGGAAAATACGAAGATCTCCGAATTACGTACGGCTTCGCTCAGTGAGCGCCGGGCAAGCCTGATGCGGCAGCGCGAAGCTGCGCACGAACTTGGTGTGACGGCGGAGCGTGGACTCCGCGCACAGTCTGAGAACGTCATGGACGAGCTGCGGCACAACAAGCAGGAACTGGACCTCCACGCGAAACGATTGACCGCATCAGAGTTATCTATCGAGAAACACAGAACACTGGCGAAATCGAACTACATATCTCAGGTGGCATTGCAGGAGAAGGAAGATCAGGCAGCCGCTCTTCAAGCGCAATTTCTCTCGATGCAGCGAACGCGCTCCCAGCTTTCAAGAACCCTCGCAACATTGAAAAGTGAGCTGGACCAGGTCTCTCTCAAGACGGCAGCTCAGATTGCTGAAATTAGTCGGGATCTGGCGATGCTCTCTCAGGAGACCACTGACGTGCAATCCCGCGACGTCTTCGCTATCACGGCACCGATGACGGGCAGGGCCACAGCCATTAATGCAGAACCTGGAGAGACCGTCTCCACGCAAACGCTTGCGGTGATTATCCCGGAAGGCGTGCCATTGGTAGCGCACTTGTTCGCGACCTCAAAAGCTTTCGGATTCGTACAAGTCGGCCAGTCAGTCCGATTGCGGTATCAACCCTATCCCTATCAAAGATTCGGACTGCAACGTGGCACTGTCGTTGAGGTTGCCAGCAGTCCCCTGCAGTCTGAAGAGGTCGCGGCGATGTCGGGGCTACCTGACAAGGAGGCCATGTATCGCATCATCGTCAGGCTTGACAGTCAAAGCATCCAAGCCCATGGGCGGCAGATTGATCTGTTGCCAGGAACCCTGCTCGACGCGGACATTGAACAAGAGAAGCGGCGCCTTATTGACTGGGTTCTTGCCCCAGTCGCGAGTGTAAGCAGCAGATATCTGTAGTTATCAATGGACAGTGGATTTGTCCGCTGTTTCCGCGGGCTCTAATCCGCATAACGGAGCGTCCTGCTCCGCAGGCGAACTCGTCCCGCCCTAGAACGGACGGTCATGGAAGGAAAACCAATGAATAAGTCGACCACGTTACCCATGGCGATTGAAAACATGCAATTCGATGAGTTCGGCCGCTACGAAGTGACCGAACTCATTATAGATGAGGAGCTCGATCTTGTAAGCGGAGGCTTTACCATCGGACAAATAAACATTGGCTATTGCCCACCTAAATCCAATGCCGGCTATTGCCAAGAACGACCTCCTCCTCAACCCAACAAAAAATGTGGAGAGGACGGCGATGAAGAGGGTTAAACAGAGCCACTAGCCGCAGACTTCGAGTGTCGGTCTCCGACCGACTTTTTTAACGCTCTGGCCGTCGGCTGTATAAATGGATGAGTCAGATTAAAGTTGCAGGACATTATGTTTCAGACCAACAATCAGTTGCTCTGGTCGACCCTCGACCCTAGATGCCTTGAACTCACACTTATGCCGACGGAACAGTGCAACTTTCGTTGCACCTACTGTTATGAGGATTTCTCCATCGGGAAGATGAGTCCCAGGGTGCAGGCAGCCTTGAAGCGATTCATGATCAATCGTATGGAAGGCCTCAAATACCTCAGTTTTCAATGGTTTGGCGGTGAGCCGCTGGCTGCCAAGAACATTGTTTATGAACTCAGTGCGTTCGCCCAAAAGCTGTGTCTGGACCACGGTGTGGGATTTGGCGGTGCTTTGACAACCAATGGCTATCTGCTGGACATGCAGACGGTTCAAAAGCTGTTCGGCTTGGGGCAGAGGGGTTATCAAATTTCCCTGGATGGCATGGGAGATGCACACGACAGAACCAGAAAGCTGACCTCCGGCACGGGTACATTTGATCGGATCTGGACCAACCTGAAGAGGCTCCGGGATAGCGAGCTGGGCGTATCGGTACTGCTTCGGGTGCACCTGACACCAGAGAACGCACAATCCGTGAAAGCGCTTGCGGTAATGTTGCGCGAAGAATTCCTCCACGACCCGCGGTTCTCCGTGCTGCTCAAGCCCATTGAAAATCTGGGTGGCCCTAACAGCGCGAGCATCGCGGCGTTGAACAAAGCGGAGCGGGCCAAGCTACTGGGTGAAATGCGAAGCCTGTTGTACCGCGACATGCCTTCCGCCGAGCCGTCTAAGACAACGGTCGGGGAGGTCTGTTACGCGAGCCGGCCGAATTCGTTCGTGATTCGCGCGGACGGCCGTGTACAGAAGTGTACGGTCGCACTGTCCGAGGCGCACAACACGGTTGGAAATCTGACCGACGATGGCAGCATTCGGCTCGACAGGCCACTCATGGGCCAATGGATGCGAGGCTATGAAACCGGTGATTCTCGCGACTTGCGTTGTCCCGCAGAACGTTTTCCCCAGCGCAACAACCATGAAAAGTTCATTCCTGTCGCACTGATTTCATGAAAAAGCACATCAATTTCAATATTGCCAAAGAGGAATTTATTTCCGACTTTGCTGATCGCAAGATGTACGTCGTACGAGCCGCGGTTGCGCCTTCGCTCTTGAGTTGGTCTGACCTCAACGCAGCGCTCTATTACATCGATCCCGTGCCACCCCATGTCCGGGTGCATCACAATGGCCTGGTCTCCGAGTCACGCTATGTGGAAGACTGTTCGATCGGAGGTCTTGCGGGGAAACGGCTCAACACCAGTGTGGTTCAAGGCTTGCTGTCCAGCGGCGCGACGATCGTACTCAATCGTATTGACGCCCGCCTTGAGCGAGTCCGACATCTGTGTGCGGAGGTCGGCGAATTTTCGAACGCCGAGACGCTGGCGAATGGTTACCTGGCCTTTTCCGGACGGGGCAGTTTCGGGCCCCATTGGGATACACACGACGTCATGGCCATCCAACTCATAGGCCGTAAACGGTGGAAGGTATATAAGCCAACTTTTCCATTGCCACTCCCGGGTCAAACCAGCAAGGAACACAAGGCCGATTGTCCAGCTGAACCCGTCTTCGACGGAATCCTGGAGGCGGGCGACCTGCTCTATCTTCCCCGAGGCTGGTGGCACGATGCCATACCTATTGGCGAGACGTTCCACGTTGCGATCGGCATGTACACGGCAAACGTGTTGCACTTTGTTTCGTGGCTTTGCCAACATGCCCTTCGCGAACACGAAGAACTGCGAAGAACCTTAAAACCTGGATGCGATGTGACTCAAGGGATTGCGGCGGCCGGCAAAGTCATTGAGAGACTGGTGAATGATCCCAGGCAACTTGCCCTTTTCATGGAGAAACTGAACAAGGCGAGAGTCACGCCCCATCAACCCTTCTCTCTTGAGTCTCTGGTGAGCTCAGCATCTATGAAGGAGCGGGAATCCGCCACAGTGAAAGGAGTTTGTTAGTGGTCCGCCCGCTTGTGATTCTGCTGTCGTCCTTTTTTTGGATCTTGTCGTGTCACGCGGACACGGCGACGAATCTTGGTGCCAAAGAGAAGGAACACTCGTCCACGGACATCAACTGGAGCAAGAGCGCCATTCAAGACATCACGCGCGCGCACGAAATCATCCGGGAGGCACATCCCGGCGTTCTGGACCCGACGGATCACGGCTTTCAACAGTGGTTTAAGCAAGGGTACGACGAAGCGACGGCGCTCGCCCTCCGTGCGAATTCCGAGGGCAAGGCGTTGGCGGCGCTACGCTTCTACATCGCGGGCTATAGGGATGGACATCTGGTCGTATGGAAGGAAGGCCAAGTTGGTGAGTCCCCTCGCTGGGCGGGATGGATCGTGCAGCGCCGCAATGGCAAGTACCGCGTTGCGGCGCGGGCCTCGGACTGGCCCGTCGACGTGCCCCAAATAGGCGATGAACTGCTTTCCTGCGACGGCCAGCGCATTGACGATTTGCTGGTGGAAAAAGTCGCTCCGTTCGTGGATAGACGCGTGGACCTGGAGGGCTCGCTGTCTCGTCTTGCGCTGCATCTGACCAGTGAGCCGCACTACGAAACGCTGTGGGAACCTTTGCGGTTGAAACACTGCGAGGTTCGATCCCCCTCAGGGAAAATTCGCCAGTTCTTGCTGAAGTCGCAGCTCTTCACGGAGGAGTTTCAAGCGATGACCAGGCCAGCGATGCCACGCCAAGGTATCAAGCAACCACGGCAGGGCATCCACTGGATTCATGCTACGGATTTCACCTTGTCGAGTAGCAAAGACATTGCATCGTTCGAAAGACTGTTGAACAGGGTCCGGGCTCTGGGAGAAGCCGATGCTGTGGTGCTTGACATTCGAGGCAATAACGGCGGAAAAACTTTGGTGGGCTACCGAATCCTATCGGCGCTATTCAAGGATGCCGTAGGGCGGAAACCCTCATCTGAACAAGTAGAGTCCAAGGCGTACTGGCGCGTTTCTGCGACCGCCCGCGAAGCGCTTGAGGCATACAAGACTGCGTTCAGCCAGGCGGAAGGCCCGGCAAGCCTGACTTACAGACTCCTGGACACTCTCCTGTCCCGCATGAATGAAGCCGCATCACTCGGCCAGGCGTTCGTCGAGCAAATGGATGTACCGCTCGATGAACTGACTGAGCATGGCAGTCCCTTTGATGGCAAGCTTGTGCTGGTCACAGGCCCGAACTGTGCGAGCGCTTGCCTGGACTTTGTGGAGATGGTGTTAAGCATTCCCGGAGCGGTTCACGTTGGGAGCGTGACCAGCGCGGATACGCGGTATTCGGACATAGCGCACGTATCGCTTCCAAGCACGGCGAAGATGTGGGTTCCACTCAAGGTTTGGAAGAACCGTAAACGCGCAGACAATGAACCTTATGTGCCGAAGTTCACCTTCGACGGCGATCTCAACGATACGGCGGCTGTTCAGGCATGGGTGATTGATCGCGTGTTGCCATCCATCACAAAAATTTCAACCAAGTGAATACCTATCTGCAAACTACTGCAGCAGAGTGCGGGCTAGCCTGCCTGGGCTACATAGCGGCTCACCACAAGCATGAGTTCTCGATGAGCGAACTTCGAGCTCGATTTTCTGTTTCCATCCGTGGCACGTATCTGCGCGATCTGATTCGATTGGGAGGTCTTTTGGGGCTAGGCGCAAGACCGGTTCGCCTTGAACTCGACGGACTTTCAAGGCTCTCTCTGCCATGCATACTTCACTGGGATCTCACGCATTTCGTGGTCCTGATGAGGGTCTCTGGCAACAGGATCACGGTACATGACCCAGCGCGCGGAGAGCGCTCAATGGCCCAGGCAGAGGCTAGTCAGCACTTCACCGGAGTGGCATTGGAAATGTGGCCCACCACGGCCTTTCAACAAATTAAGCCGAAGCCGCCGATAAACTGGCGAGACCTGATGGGCCCTATCTTGGGTCTTAGGCGTAGTCTGTCGCAGCTCTTTATACTGGCAGCAGCATTACAAGTACTGGCTTTGGTACTACCTCTTTTCACTCAATGGCTTATCGACGGCCCCGTTGTCTCTGGAGATACTGAACTGATATGGGTAGTCATCACGGGCTTCGTGATGGTAACGCTAATGCGGGTCGTGCTCGAATGGACACGTGGCTGGCTCGGAATCATTGCTATGCACCAACTCGGCATTCAATGGGCGTCGCGTGTGGTTGGGCATTTGCTTCGATTACCGACGAAATGGTTCGAGGTTCGACACACGGGAGACGTACTCTCGCGCTTTCAGTCCGCACAAAGCATCCAGCAAACCGTGACTGGAAAATTCGTCGACATACTACTGGATGGCCTGTTCGGTACTGTGACTGCCATAGTGATGGCGATCTATAGTCCAACGTTGGCAGCCGTCGTCGTAGCCACGATTGCAGGCTATGCCGCGATCCGTCTATTAGCCCACGACGCGTTTCACCGGGTTAGCGATGAGGCAATGACACATGAGGCGGTTGCGCAAACCCATTTCCTGGAGAGTTTGCGAGCCAYGCAGGCCATAAAAATTGCTGGTCTGGAAGAGCAAAGAGCCTCCCGCTGGTCAAATCTCGTTGTTCGAGCAGTCAATAAGCGAATGCAGGCAAACAGGATGACATTGAGCTTCGGAGCGAGTTACGGATTGTTGTTTGGTATGGAAACTGTCACTGTGCTTGGCGCGGGTGCTTACATGACCATTCAAGGCGGACTAACCGTGGGAATGTTGATGGCCTTTATAACCTATAAGGACGAGTTCTCGTCGAGGATGCAGAGATTTATCGACAATATGATGTCGGTAAGAATGCTTCGCTTGCACGTGGAGCGACTGTCTGACATCGTAATGGCCGAACCCGAGAAGACGACTGGTGCAATGCCTGAGCGATTCGATACTGATGGCTGGCTGGTCCCCGATATTTATCTCGATAGTGTGAGCTTTCGCTACGCCGAGGGTGCCGATTGGGTTCTAAGGAATATCACTCTCACCATTCGATCTGGTGAGCACGTGGTGATCATTGGCCCGACTGGATGCGGGAAGACGACGCTGGCCAAAATCATTCTTGGCCTTCTGGAGCCGACGGAGGGCACCGTGCGCGTGGGAGGCCATCCACTTTCTCACGTCGGGCTTGCAAACTGGCGGCGCCACGTAGGTGCGGTGATGCAGGACGATCAGCTGTTCTCAGCGAGCTTGAAGGAAAACATCGCGGGGTTTGACGACGAGATCGACATGGATCGCGTCCAAGCTGCAGCTGAATCTGCGGCCATACATGATGAAATTCTTGCGATGCCAATGGGATACCATACGCTCAACGGCGACATGGGCAATACCCTATCTGGCGGCCAGCGGCAGCGACTCCTTTTGGCACGCGCGCTGTATCGCCAGCCACGCGTCCTTGTCCTGGACGAGGCCACTAGTCATTTGGACGTGGCGCGAGAACGGCAAGTCAATGACGCGATTTGCAACTTGCCGGTAACGCGCATCACCATTGCACATCGCCCAGAAACGATTGCCATGGCCGAGCGAGTTATTGATATCACGCGGCTGGAATCGACCGCCATCGCCACTGACTAGTGGCCCTTAACACAGCCGAAGGTCACTGTCTTGGTGAAGCAAAGCTTCGCGGCGGACGCCGAGCTTTACTCTCTCTCTCGGGTTCGTGGTCGATCTTGCATACCGCACCGCCGCTGGGCGGCGGATGCGCACGAAATCCCTTGGCCCCGCGACGGCGGGGCCAAGGAGAAAGGAAGGCTCAGCGCTGCGGCGCCACTTCCCCGCCCACCAGGGCCGGCAACCGATTACCCTCCGCATCGATCTGCAGCGGGCCGGTGCCCGAGAAGCGATCCAGCGCGAGGTAGATCACCGGCGTGATGAACAGCGTGATCACCTGCGAGAACAGCAGGCCGCCCACCACCGCCAAACCCAGCGGCTGGCGCAGTTCGGCGCCGGCGCCCAGGCCCAGAGCCAGCGGCAGGGCGCCCATGATGGCCGCCAGGGTGGTCATCATGATCGGGCGGAAGCGCAGCAGGCAGGCCTGCCGGATCGCGCGCGCCGGGGCCATGCCCTGTTCGCGCTGCGCCGCCAGCGCGAAGTCGATCATCATGATGGCGTTCTTCTTGACGATGCCGATCAGCATCAGCACGCCGATGGTGGCGATCAGCGACAACTCCACGTTGAAGATGAACAGCGTGAGCAGCGCGCCCACCGCCGCCGACGGCAGGCCTGCCAGGATGGTCAGCGGATGGATGTAGCTTTCATACAGCACGCCCAGCAACGTGTAGATCACCGCGATGGCCGCCACCAGCAGCAGCACCTGGGTCGCCTGCGAGGACTGGAACACCGCAGCGTCGCCGCCCCAGCTCGTGAAGATCGCGGTGGGCATGGCGATCTCCTGCTTGTAGGCATCGATCCTGGACGAGGCATTGCCCAGCGCCGCGCCCGGCGCAAGGTTGAACGACACCGTCACGGAGGGCAACTGGCCCTGGTGGTTCACGGCGATCGGCCCGACCCGGCGCTCGGTGGTGGCGAAGGCCGAGATCGGCACCATCTGCCCGGTCTTGCTGCGCACGTAGATCTTGGAGAAGGCGGTCTCGTCGGCACGGTCGATATCGGCCGCCTGCAGGATCACGTAGTAGTTGTCGATCGGCGTGTAGATGGTGGAAACCTGGCGCTCGCCAAAGGCGGAATACAGCGCCTGGCGCACGTCCTGGATCTGCACGCCCAGCGCGTTGGCCTTGTCGCGGTCGATGGAGAGCTGCGCTTCCAGGCCCGACTGCTGCGAATCGCTGGTGACGTCGCGGAACAGCGGGTCGGCGCGCATCTTGCCCATCAGCTTGTCGGAGTACTCCTGCAGCTGGCCGGCCTTCACGCTCTGCAGCGTGTACTGGTAGCGGCTCTTGCTCTGGCGCCCGCCCAGGCGCAGGTTCTGCACCGGCGAGAAGTAAACCGCCAGCCCGGCGATCCCGGAGACATCCTTGCGCAGCGACTCCACTACCTTTGCCATCTTGGGCCGCTCGCCGAGCGGCTTGAGCTCGACGAACATGCGGCCGGTGTTGATGGCGGGGGAGGGCCCGCCGCCGATCGACACCACGATGCTGCGCACCGCGGGGTTCTTGCGCATGCGCTCCGCGGCATCGCGCAGGCGGTCGGCCATGGCGTCGAAGGAGATGTCCTGCGGGCCTTCGGCGTTGACCTGGATCTGGCCGATGTCTTCTTCCGGGAAAAAGCCCTTCGGAATGGTCGCGAACAGCACGGCCGTCAGCACGAAGGTCAGGCCGGCCACCGCCAGCACCGACTTGCGGTGCGCCAGGCACCAGTCGAGCCCGCGCGCGTAGCGGTGCAGCGTGAATTCGAACAGGTTTTCGAACCACTGGGTGGAGCGCAGGCCGATGGTCTGCTTCTGCTTGATGGCTGGCGCATGGGCCGCGCCGGCATGGTCGCCATAGGCGTGCTGGGACTCGTCGATCGGCACGTTCTCGGCCGACAGGAAGCGCGCGCACAGCATCGGGATCAGCGTCAGCGACACCAGCGCCGAGACCAGGATCGACAGCGACACCACGGCGGCGAATTCATGGAACAACAAGCCGATCACGCCCGGCATGAAGAAGATGGGGATGAACACCGCGACCAGCGAGATCGAGATCGACAGGATGGTGAAGCCCATCTCGCGCGAGCCGACCAGCGCGGCCTTGAGCGGAGGCACGCCTTCCTCGATGTGCCGCACGATGTTTTCCAGCATCACGATGGCATCGTCCACCACCAGGCCCACGGCGAGCGTGATGGCCAACAGCGAGACGTTGTCCAGGCTGTAGCCGAAGGCCTTCATCAGCGCCACCGTGCCGATCAGCGAGATCGGCAGCGACACGGTGGGGATCAGCGTGGCGGCGGCGCGCCGCAGGAACAGGAAGATCACCATCACCACCAGCCCCACGGTGAGGGCCAGCGTGAACTGCACATCGTGGATGGACTCGCGGATCGATTGCGAGCGGTCGTTGACCACGCTCACGTTGACCGAGTCCGGCATCTGCTGGATCAGGCGCGGCAGCGCGTTCTTGATGGCGTCCACCACCGCCACCGTATTGGCGTCGGGCTGGCGCAGCACGGCCAGCACGATCGAGCGTTCGTTGTTGAGCCAGCTGCCGGTCTTGATGGTTTCGACGCTGTCTTCCACGTCCGCCACGTCGGACAGCCGCACCAGCGCCCCGCTGGGCTGGCTGGCCACGATGATGTTGCGGAAGGCATCGGCGCTGGCGAGCTGGCGGTTGGCCTGGATGGTCAGCGTCTGGCGCGCGCCGTCCAGCGTGCCGACTGGCGTGTTGGCGTTGGCGCGGTTCAGCGCCGTGGCCAGTTCGTCCAGCGTGAGGCCGCGCGCGGCGAGGGCATCCGGGTGGGCACGCACGCGCACCGCAAAGCGCTTCTGGCCAAACACCTGCACCTGCGCCACACCCGGCAGGGTAGCCAGGCTGGGCGAGATCAGGTTGTCGCCGAAGGCATTCAGCTCGGCCAGGCTCATGGCCGGCGAGTTGATCGCCAGCAGCAGCACCGGCGCATCGGCAGGGTTGACCTTGCGGTACGACGGCGGCACCGTCATCTCGATGGGCAGCGCGCGCTGCGCGCGGAACAGCGCCGCCTGCACGTCCACGGCCGCGGCATCGATGTCGCGGTCGTTGTTGAACTCGATGGTGATGCTGGAGTTGCCGAGCGTGTTGGACGAACTGATCACCGACACGCCGGGGATGGTGGCGAACTGCTTTTCCAACTGGGTCGCCACCGAGGCCGCCATGGTCTCGGGGCTGGCCCCTGGCAGCGTGGCGGTGACCTGGATCACCGGCGAATTGAATGACGGCAGCGCCGCGATCGGGATGGTGGGATAGAGCGCGATACCGGTGACGATCACTGCCAGGCATAGCAGGATCGTCATCACCGGACGGCGGATACAGAGCTCGGACAGGGTCATGATGTCAGCGCCCCGGGCTCAATGCCTGGCGTCGGCGGCCGCCGCGCTGGCGGCACCTGCCTTGGCGGCTGGCGTGGCTTCCCGCACCAGGCTGCCGGCACGCAGGTTCTGCGCGCCTTCGACCACCACGCGCGTGCCTGGCGCCACGCCTTCGATCACGGCGGCGCTGGCGGTCGAGACCTGCACCTTGACCGGCATCGGCTTGACGCGGCTGTCTGGCTGCACGGCGTAGACGAAGCGCCCCTCGGGTCCGGTCACCACCGCCTGCGGCGGCACGGAGAGCGCATCCTTCAGCGTCTGCACCACCGCCTCCACGTTGGCGTAGGTGCCCGGCCACAAGCGCTGCAATTCATTATCGAACTGCGCCTTGATGCGGATGCTGCCGTACTGCGGGTCCACCGTGTTGTCGACAAAGCTGATCTTGCCGGTCACCGGGACCTTGCTGCCGTCGTTGGGCAGGGCGGTGACAGCGACGGGGCCGGCGTGCAGCGCCTCGCGCAGCGCGGCGAGCTGGCGCTCGGGCAAGGTAAAGGTGACGGCAATAGGCTGTACCTGGGCGATGGTGACCATCGGCAGAGCGCTGTTGGGCATCACCAGCGAGCCGGGGAACATGTTGATCACGCCGGTGCGCCCGCCGATGGTGGCGCGGATGGCGCCGTAGCTGACCGCCACGCGACTGGCCTCGATGGCGGCCTGGTCGGCGCGGATGGTGGCCTCGAAGCCGTCGACCTTGGCCTGTGCGGTATCCACCGCGCTCTTGGAGATGAAGTTGCGCTCCAGCAGTTCCTTGCTGCGCGCCAGCGTGCGGCGCGCATCGGACAAGTCGGCCTGGTCACGCATCAGCTGGGCCTGCGCCTTGGCGAGGTTGGCCTCGTCCATGCGGGTATCCAGCGTGAAGAGCAGGTCGCCAGGCTTGACGGTCTGGCCTTCCTTGATATGGACAGTGCGCACCGTGCTCGACACCTGCGGGCGGATTTCCACCGTGGCGAGCGCGCTCACCGTGCCGTTGGCCGTGACCCGCAGCGGCACGTCGCCCTGCTGCACCAGGGCGGTGCTGACCACCACCACGGGGGGCGCCTTGGCCGCCGGCTTGGGCGCCATCCAGGCGCGCCAGCCGAACCATCCACCTATGGTCAGCGCGATCAGGACCGCGCCGGTCATCCATGGTGAAACACGTCCTTTCCCGGTACCCATGGCCGGACTCCACTTGCCGTCGACAAAGCCCTTGGCCTGGTCGATCCCGTTCGTTTTCATGTGTGGACTCTCTTACAGTGCGCGCACGAATGCGCCCGCTCCCCGGCGGCCCGGCTTCTGGGGTCCGGTGCCGCGCCGCGACAAAACTGCTACTAGTACAGGATCAGGGGCTTCGACCGCTAGTGCCCCTGCCATCCATGCCATTACAAAGTATTACAGGGATGGATGCCTGCTTGTATCGAGAGTCAAACATTATCAGAAAAGCTGGCTCTGGCGGCCATTGCGTTGCCTGGCATTGATGCTGGCAATCGATACTTCGCGCGGTCCCGGCTCGATGCGTACCGCTTCGCCCGCCCGGAGCTGGCCCGGCGTCACCACGCTGAGATAGATGCCCGAATAGCCGCTTTGCACCATGTGCTGGACCGCGTGCCGGTAGCCCATCACCGCATTCAATTTGTAGCAGGGCCGGCGCGGGGACTCCACTTCGAGCAGCACATCGCCGATCCGCAGGTGGTCCCCCACCCACAAATCGGTCTCCAGCACGCCTTCCAGGGTCAGGTTCTCGCCCATGGCACCGTAGGCGAGCGGCCTGGCGGCGTCGGGGAGGTGAGCTTCCCGGCGCCGCTCGTTCCACCAGGCGAAGTGCTCGGCGGGGTAGGCATAGACCGCTTTATCCAGCCCGCCATGCACGCTCAGGTCGGCCTGTTCGTCACCCGCCAGCCCGAGCGGGCGCACCGCGACCGCGAGCGGATGGAGCAGGGTACTGAGCGGGTGCTTGCGGATGCCCGACATCACGACCGCCTCGGTACCCGCCGCCGCCACGAAGAGCGGCAGGGCCCTGCCGACATTGATGGCGAGCAGGCGCATGCCGTTGGGTGTGCTCATGACGTCTCCCCTGGTCGTTTTTCTCCCATCTTAGCGCGGCGAGTCTGGGGAGGGCGGCGCCAGGCGGATGCCCCGTGTGCGGCGCCGCACGGCCAGGCGGCCGGGAGGCGCCGGGTTGCGTCAGGCCTGCGGCTGCACCGCTTTTCGGCTGCGCCACAGGCAGCCCAAGGCACTCGCCCGTTGCGAAACCACCACCGCCAGCAGCATCAGCGCCGCCGCGCCCCAGTGCAGGGCATTGGCGCCGGCGGTGGCGTAGATCGCCGCGCCGCCCATGGCGCCCAGGGCCTGGCCGAGATAGATGGAGGAGGAGTTGAGCGAGATCGATACCGAAGCGCGCTCTGGCGCCAAAGCCACCAGCCGCGCCTGTTGCGCGCTGTTGGTGGCAAAGCCGCCCACGCCCCACAGCATGAAGATCAGCACCAGCGCCACCGGCCCCAGCGTCGCCAGCGGCCACAGCAGCATGGCCGCCAGCGAAGTCAGCATGGCAAACAGGACAATGCGGGCGGGCGTTACCCGGTCCATGCGCGAAGCCGCCAGCACATTGCCGCTGACACCGCAGGCACCGTAGGCCAGGAACATCAGGCTGAGCGCGCCGCCGCTGATGCCATGCACGTCGCGCAGCAGCGGCGCGATATAGGTAAACAGGGTGAACATGCCGGCCGACTGGATCATGGTAGTGGTCACTACCAGCACCATCGGCGTGTGGCGCAGCACCGCGCCCCAGGCTGCCCGCCCCACCGGTTCGACGTAGAGCCGGGGCGGCAGCGCACGCCATACGCCCACCGCCGCGCCCAGCGCCAGCAGGCCCACCAGCCCCATGCTGAAGCGCCATCCCAGCGTGCTGGCGATCCAGGTACCCAGTGGCACGCCGACCACGCTGGCGACGCTCCACCCCAGGAATACAAAGCTGATGGCACGCCCGCGCGTCTGCGCATTGACCAATAGCGGCAGGGTCGCGGCGGTTTGCGGCGTGTAGATGGCAGCCCCGATCGCGGTCAGGAAACGGATCGCCATCAGGCTGGCGAAGCTTGGGGCAAAGGCCGCCGCCACATGCATCACGGCATACACCAGCAGCGAGCCCGCCAGCAGCAAGCGGCGGTCGATGCGCGAGCCGAGCGTGGCGAACAGCGGCGCGCCCACGCAGGTGGCCAGCGCGAACACGGAGATCAGCTGCCCGGCGGTGCCGGCGCCAAGCTGGAAGTCGCCGGCGATGTGATTCAGCATGCCGGTGACGATCATCGCGCCCGTACCGATGACAAAATTGCCAAGGCACAGCATCAAGAGCCTGGGATCCATGGCGACCGGGGCAGGTAGGAGACGGTGGAAGGACGAAAAGCGCGGCCAGAGGCCGCGCGGAATCTCCCGAGTGTAGCGGTTTTGTTTCGTTCGCGTTGAGCGCAGCGCACTCAGGCGCGGCAGGGGGAACGACCGGGTGCCGGGTATCCGACTTGATTAATCCCGCGCCAGTCGGTAGCGTATCGGCTTTCCCGAGCGCCTGGCCGTCGGCCGCTCCGGCACTTTCTGCTGTAATTCCCCACCCTGTATGCCCGAACTCAATCCGCCCCGCGTGGCGGTCATCATCCCCTGCTACAACGAAGCGGCGACCATTGCCGGCGTTGTGCAATCGTTCCGCCAATACCTGCCGGATGCCGGGTTGTACGTCTTTGACAACAATTCCAGCGACGACACGATCGCCCAGGCGCGCGCCGCTGGCGCAGTGGTACGCTCGGTACCCCTGCAGGGCAAGGGCAACGTCGTACGCCGGATGTTTGCCGATGTCGATGCCGACGTCTATGTCATGGTGGACGGCGATGGCACCTACGACGCCAGCGTCGCCCCGGAACTGGTCCACCGCCTGTGCGCCGAGGGCCTGGACATGGTGGTCGGCGCGCGCGTCAGCGAAGAGCAAGCGGCCTATCGCTTCGGCCACCGCTTTGGCAACGTGCTGCTGACCAGTTTTGCCGCTACCTTGTTTGGCCGCACCTTCACGGACATGCTGTCGGGCTACCGCATCTTCTCGCGCCGCTATGCGAAGTCGTTTCCGGCGCATTCGTCCGGCTTCGAGATCGAGACCGAACTGGCGGTGCACGCGCTGGAGCAGCGCATGCCCGTGGCGGAACAGGAAACCATCTACTATTCGCGCCCGACCGGTTCGGAGAGCAAGCTCAATACATACCGGGACGGCTGGCGCATCCTGATGACCATCCTGCGTCTGTTCAAGTCGGAGAAGCCGCTGGCTTTCTTCTCCACCGGCTTCATGGGTTGCTCACTGCTGTCAGTGATCCTGGCTGTGCCGCTGTTCGAAACCTACCTACGCACGGGCCTGGTGCCACGCCTGCCAACGGCGCTGGTGTGCGTGGCCCTGGTCCTGCTGGGCATCATCCTGCTCACTTGCGGCATCGTGCTCGACACGGTTACGCGTGGCCGCCTGGAGATGAAACGGCTCGCCTACTTGAGCCTACCCGCGCCGCTTGCCCCCCCGGCGGTCACCGCGCAGGCACCGGTCACGCCGCCCGCCGAGCCAGTTGCCGCACCGTGATTCGCAAGCAACTGCTCACGTTCGCCCTGGCGGGGGCAACCGGGTTCGTCGTCGATAGCGGCGTGCTATATGGCGCCCTGGCACTGGGCGCCGGCCACTACCTGGGGCGCCTGCTGTCCTTCCTGGTCGCGGTCTTCGTCACCTGGCGCATCAATCGCCGCCTTACGTTCCCGACGCGGCCAGGAGAATCGGCCTGGCACGAGTGGTGGCGCTATCTGGTGGCGATGTCCGCCGGCGGCGTCATCAACCTGGCCGCCTACAGTGTCGTGATCGCACGCCTGCCCGCCGCCGCCTGGGCGCCGTTGCTGGCGGTTGCCTTCGGCACGGGTTGCGGCCTGGTCTTCAACTTCTTGTCCGCCAAATACTGGGTATTCCGCAAGAAGTCCTGAATCCCTGCCGCCCTTGGCGCGGCAGCCCACCCCGTCAACCATGCCCGTCTTCCCCCGCCTCGCCGCGCTTGTGTCCCGGACCTTCATGCGGCTGCAGCAGCCGCGCGCCCCGTTGCTGGCGTGCATCCTGGTACCGCTCGCCTTCGGCCTGTTTTCTCTCGCGCTGGGCCAGGACCGCAACTGGGACTTGCTCAACTATCACCTGTACAACCCGTACGCATTGCTGAAGGGCCGCATCGGCACCGACCTGGCGCCAGCGCAAATGCAGAGCTACTTCAACCCGCTGCTGGATATCCCGTACTGGCTGATGACGCAGTACTGGCCCGCGCCCCTGGCGGGGTTTGCGATGGGGGTGCTGCACGGGCTCGCCTTCGTGCTGGTGTTTGGCATTGCCCGGCGGGTACTGGTGCCGGCCGGGGCAGGCCAGGAACAGACGCGGCATGGCAGCGCAGTGGCCTTGTTGCTTGCGTTGGCGGGCTGCCTGGGACCGGGCTACCTGTCGGAATTGGGCAACACCATGGGCGACAATGCCACGGCACTGCTCGTATTGGCCGGCTTGTCCGTGCTGCTGCACGGCTGGGAGCGCCTGGGGAGCGCCCATGCCGCCTGGGCTCTGGCCGCGGCAGCCGGTGTGCTGGTGGGCGCAGCCACCGGGCTGAAGCTGACCAATGCCATCTACGCGGTAGCGCTTTGCGCTGCCATGCTGAGCCTGCCGCTGCGCTGGCCGCGCCGGCTCTGGCTGGCCTGGGTGTTCGGGCTGGGCGTGCTGGCGGGGATCGCCCTGACCGCGGGATACTGGTTCGCCCTGATGTGGTCGAATTTCGCCAATCCGCTCTTTCCGCAGTTCAATGCGTTTTTCCACAACACGCTGGCGGCGCCGATCTCGGTGGCGGACACGCGGTGGCTGCCACGCAGCGCGATGGAAGCCGTGATGTTTCCCTTCGTCATCGTCGCCGATGCCAAGCGCGTGGGCGAGGTGCCGACGCGGCCGTTCGTGTGGCCGCTGTTGTATGCGCTGGTCTGCTGCTGGACTGTGCGCGCCGGCTGGCGGGCGTGGCGCGGCAAGCCGTCAGGCGCCGCCAGCGCTGACTTGCCGCCGCTCGCGCCGCAAGCGCGCCTGGTGCTGGCGTTCGTGGCAGCGGCATTCCTGACCTGGCTGGCTTTGTTCAGCATCTACCGCTATTGCGTCGCCATGGAGCTGCTGGCGCCCCTCGCCGTCTGGCTGGTGGTGCAACGCCTGCTGCCAGCCCGTGCGGCCGGGCGCACGGGTGCCATTGCGCTCGCCATGGTGGCGCTTGCCGCACTGACTGGCATGAAAACCTGGGGCCACGAATCCTGGGCACGGCAGGCCTTCAGACTCACGCTCCCGGATGTGCCGCTTGACACAAATACCACCGTCTTCCTGACTGGCGGGGCTGTGGCCCAAGGATGGCTGGCAACGCAATTTCCGGCTGCAGTGACATTTGCAGCGCTCAACTCCAACTTTCCGGAAGGGCCAGCCTATGTCGGGCGCGTGCAAGCCATGCTGGCCCAGCGGCCGGGCCAGGCCTACGCGCTGCTGCCCGCAAATGTGAACTGGCGTGCGCAGAGCGTGGCGCGGATGAACGATTCGCTGGCGGGAATCGGGGTGTCGGCCAATGGCAGCCTCTGCAAGATGCTGGGTTCGGCACTTGGCCGGCTGCGCGTCCATGCACAACTGGCCGCGCCACAGCCGGGCGGCGAAGGCGCCACCTGCACCCTGGCCCCGCTGCCGCAGGACCTGAGCGACCTTGCCGCCGAAGATCGGGCGGAAGTGGCGCTGCAAAGCCCCGGCCTGCTGCGCTATGGTCTGGTGCTCCAGGCCGGAGGCTGCCGCACCTATGATGCCTTCATCGGCGCGGACGCGCGGCCTTACCAGTTGTGCCCGGTAAAGCTGGGCCATCCGGCAGGCGGTTCAGCCGCACCTGGCGCCTAGCGCCTAGCGCGACAACGCCGGCGTCAGCGCCTTGGGGTTGGCGATGCTGTCGTGCTTGCCGGACAGCACATCGAGGATGTTCTGGAACGCGATGCGGAAGTACATCTCGTAGCTTTCGCGCTCGACATAGCCCAGGTGCGGCGTGCAGATGCAGTTTTCCATGCGCAGCAGGGCATGGCCCTGCAGGATGGGTTCGGACTCGAACACGTCGACCGCCGCCATGCCGGGGCGGCCGCGGTTGAGACCGGTCAGCAGGGCGTTTTCCTCCACCAGTTCGGCCCGGCTGGTGTTGACGAACAGCGCGGTCGGCTTCATGCGGGAGAAGTCTGCCAGCTTGACCAGTCCGCGCGTCTCGTCATTAAGGCGCAGATGCAGCGACAACACATCGCTTTCGGTAAACAATTGCTCTTGCGACTCCGCCACGGCCAGGCCATCCTCGCGGGCGCTTT
Source organism: Cupriavidus sp. 05N39 (assembly GCF_056397325.1). Taxonomy (NCBI): domain Bacteria; kingdom Pseudomonadati; phylum Pseudomonadota; class Betaproteobacteria; order Burkholderiales; family Burkholderiaceae; genus Cupriavidus; species Cupriavidus sp. 05N39. Next base: position 63,644 of record NZ_JBFTNE010000015.1, on the reverse strand, counting down.
TCTGCGAGTTCTCGCGTCCCCAGACCAGTACGTTCATGCCGAAGGCGCGGCCATAGCCCGCCAGCAACTTGCCAATCTTGCCGTAGCCCCAGATCCCGAGCGTCTGCCCGCGCAGCACCTGTCCCAGGCCGAAGTTGGGCGGCATGGTGGTGGACTTGAGCCCGGACTGCTGCCAGGCGCCATGCTTGAGGCTGGCCACGTACTGCGGAATGCGGCGCTGGGCCGCCATGATCAGGGCCCAGGTGAGTTCGGCCGGGGCCACCGGCGAGCCCGCGCCTTCGAGCACGGCCACGCCGCGCTCGGTACAGGCTTCGACATCCACATGGCTGCCAATGCGGCCGGTCTGGCTGATGATCTTGAGTTTGGGTAGTTTTTCCAGCAGTTGGCGGGTGATGCGCGAACGTTCGCGAATCAGCACCACGGCCTCCACGTCCGAAAGGCGCGCGGCCAGCTGGCCGACGCCCTTGACGGTGTTGTTGAACACCTTGACGTCATGGCCGTCAAGCAGGCTGAAGCAAGACAGCTTGCGCACGGAATCCTGATAATCGTCGAGTACGGCAATCTTCATCGGAAACTCTGGTTTGGCAATCGCAAGGTGCGCCCACCCACAGAACAGGGCACCCATCAACGTTATAGTTTTTACCACCTGTCGCGCGACACCGCGGTGGATGCGGGGCGCAGCGGGAACGGCGAGAACAATTCGGCACAACAACGGAAGTGCGCCGCCAGACAGGGAAACGGGACAAAACGACAAGGCCGGAATCGCGCACGAACATTGCTGCGGAGCAAAAAACAGCGGCGTGCGGCAGTGGTATCCTTGCCGGTTCCGATTCGGGAACGGATTGTCGGTCGAGCCTCGCTCCCGCCACCCGGACCGCGTCGGACAATGCTTGCCGGCCCCTGTCATGGGCGAAGCGCCACTGTAGCGCAGCCGCAGGGCCAGCCGCGACCTTTTGCGCAGTTCCGGTCGCTGTGGAGTTGTAACGGGATGTGACGATCCACCGGCCCGGCGCGGAACCAGCGGCGAGCCGCCGCGGTCTGCTCTGGCAAGGAGGCTCGCCGCCAGCCGTTTCCGGCGGTGGCAGTGCGGGCCAGGCTTTGCAAGAATTCTCTCTACGCTTTGGAGTTGCAGTATGAACCACCCCACAATGCAGGGCACGCCCGCACTCAACGTTCCAGCCTGGGTCAAGCACCAGAAGCTGATTGCCTGGGTTGCCGAGTTCGCGGCCCTCGCCAAACCCGACAATATCCACTGGTGCGACGGCTCGCAGGAAGAGTACGACCGCCTGTGCGAGCAGATGGTCGCCGCCGGCACCATGAAGCGCCTCAACCCGGCCAAGCGCAAGAACTCGTTCCTGGCGCTGTCCGATCCGTCCGATGTGGCGCGTGTGGAAGACCGCACCTTCATCTGCTCGCAGAAGAAGGAAGATGCCGGCGCCACCAACAACTGGACCGCCCCGGCGGAAATGCGCCAGACGCTGGCCGGCCTGTTCGATGGCTGCATGCGCGGCCGGACCCTGTATGTGGTGCCGTTCTCGATGGGCCCGCTGGGCTCGCCGATCGCCCACATCGGCGTGGAACTGTCGGATTCGCCATATGTTGCGGTCAATATGCGCATCATGACGCGCATGGGCCGCGCCGTGTTCGACGTGCTGGACACCGATGGCGAGTTCGTACCGTGCGTGCATACCGTGGGCAAGCCGCTGGCTGCCGGCGAGAAGGACGTGGCGTGGCCGTGCAACGCCACCAAGTACATCGTGCATTTCCCGGAAACGCGCGAGATCTGGTCCTACGGCTCGGGTTACGGCGGCAACGCGCTGCTGGGCAAGAAATGTTTCGCACTGCGTATCGCTTCGACCATGGGCCGCGATGAAGGCTGGCTGGCCGAGCATATGCTGATCCTCGGCGTGACCTCGCCCGAGGGCAAGAAATACCATGTGGCCGCGGCGTTCCCGTCGGCCTGCGGCAAGACCAACTTCGCCATGCTGATCCCGCCCAAGGGCTTCGAGGGCTGGAAGGTCACCACCATCGGCGACGATATCGCCTGGATCAAGCCGGGCCAGGACGGCCGCCTGTACGCCATCAACCCGGAAGCCGGCTATTTCGGCGTGGCGCCGGGCACCAGCGAGAAGACCAACTTCAACGCGATGGCCACCCTGAAGGAAAACGTCATCTTTACCAATGTCGCGCTGACCGACGACGGCGACGTGTGGTGGGAAGGCATGAGCAAGGAAGCTCCGGCCCACCTGATCGACTGRCAGGGCAAGGACTGGACGCCGGCCATCGCCAAGGAAACCGGCGCCAAGGCCGCGCACCCGAACGCCCGTTTCACCGCGCCGGCCGTGCAGTGCCCGTCGATCGACGAGAACTGGGACAACCCGGCTGGCGTCGCCATCGACGCGTTCATCTTCGGCGGCCGCCGCTCCACCACGGTGCCGCTGGTGACCGAAGCCCGCAACTGGACCGAAGGCGTCTACATGGCCGCCACCATGGGCTCGGAAACCACCGCCGCCGCTGCCGGCCAACAAGGCGTGGTGCGCCGCGACCCGTTCGCCATGCTGCCGTTCTGCGGCTACAACATGAGCGACTACTTCGGCCACTGGCTGGCGCTGGGCAAGAAGCTGGAAGCCAGCGGCGCCAAGCTGCCGGGCATCTACTGCGTCAACTGGTTCCGCAAGGACGCGGACGGCAACTTCGTGTGGCCGGGCTTCGGCGAGAACATGCGCGTGCTGTCGTGGATGATCGACCGCGTCGAAGGCCGTGGCCAGGGCAGTGACCACGTGTTCGGTACCTCGCCGCGCTACGAGGACCTGAACTGGCAAGGCCTGGATTTCACCAAGCAGCAGTTCGACCAGGTCACCTCCATCGATCACGCCGCCTGGCAACAGGAACTGGCGCTGCACGAGGAACTGTTCACGCAACTCAAGCACAACCTGCCGCAAGCCCTGGTGGATGCCAAGGCCGCGCTGGCCAAGCGCCTGTCTGCCTAAATAGCAGGCAACCTGGCTGGCAACCCGGGTCCGTCCCGGGCACCGGCAAAAGGAAGCCCACCCCGGCAACGGGGTGGGCTTTTTCCATTGTGGCGCCGCCGGCAGCGTCAGCCCGGGCTGCCGCCCTGCGCATCGCCATGCTCCACGGCATATTTCACCAGTTCCGCGCGGCCTTCGATGCCGAGCTTGCGCCGCAGGTTGAGCCGGTGCGTCTCGATGGTGCGCACCGACACGCCGAGCGCCGCGGCGATGTCCTTGTTGGCCTGCCCCTGGCCGATGCAGTTGAAGATATCCCGCTCGCGCGGAGTGAGCGCGTCGAGCGGGCCGGCGGCAGGCGTCTGCTCGGCCATGCTGCGGGCGATGCGCGCGCTGTAGAAGACGCGTCCGGCCAGCACCGCGGCAATGGCGGCCATCAGCTCGTCGGCCGGCGCATCCTTGAGCACATAGCCGCGCGCGCCGGCACGGATCGCCTGGCGCACGTATTCGAGGTTGTCATGCATCGACACGATCAGCACGGCCAGTTCGGGATAGTCCTCGTGCAGAGCGGCAGCCAGCGCGATGCCGCCCATGCCCCGCATGCCGATATCGGTGATGACCAGGTCCGGCATGCGCTCGGCGCCGGCGTGCGCCAGCCAGGCCAGCGCGGCTTCGCCGTCGTCGGCTTCGCCCACTACCGCGAGTTCGGGCTGCAGGCCCAGGCGCATGCGCATGCCGTCGCGCACCAGCGCATGGTCGTCGATCAGCAGGACACGGGCGGGTGCATGGCTCATGAGTGTGTAGTTCCAGGTAAGTCTTGGGGGGCCTGCCGCGATGGGGCGGGCACGACCGGCACCGCGGCGTGCAGCCGGGTCGTGCCCGGCGCGGAGACGATATCGAACTCGCCGCCCAGCGCGGCAATGCGTTCGCGCAGATTGCGCAGGCCAATGCCGCGCTTGGGATCATGCTGCATGCGCGCCACGTCGAAGCCGGCGCCGTCATCCTGCACCGTCAGCCGGGTAGCGTTGGCGTCGAACGCCAGCACCAGGGTGACATGGCGCGCATGCGCGTGACGCTCCACATTGGTAAGCGCCTCCTGGGCGATGCGGAACAGCGCGGTGGCCTGCTCGTCGGCCAGTTCGCGCGGCTTGCCGGTACGCGATACCGTGATCTGCAGCCCGCTGCCCTCCTGCATCTCGCGAGCGAGATGCTCAAGCGCGGCGAACAGGCCGAGGTCGTCCAGCAGGGCGGGGCGCAGGTTGCGAGCCACCCTGCGCACTTCATTGAACACGGTGTCCAGACGGACCAGCGCCGTGCCAAGCACGGGCGCAACCGAGGTGCCCTCTGCCGGCGCCATGCGCAGGCGGTTGGCGGCGGTCTCCAGCAGCAACTTGACCGACACCAGCAGTTGGCTGATGCCGTCATGCAGTTCGCGAGACAGGCGCGCGCGTTCCTCCTCCTGCGACTGCACCACGCGCTGCGCCAGTTGCCGGAGCTTGGCGTCGGCCTCGCGGTGCTCGCTGACGTTGAGGGCGAGCCCGCTGGCGGCGACCAGCAGGATGCTGATGGCGGCGATCACGCCGATCCACGCCATGGTTTCCCGGATGTCGGTCTCCGCCCGCGCATCCAGCTGGCGCAGCGTGCGCTCGACGTCGTCGAGGTAAATGCCCGTGCCCAACATCCAGTTCCATTCCGGCACGGCGACCACATAGCCAAGCTTGGGGGCCAGTTGCTGCGAGGAGGGCTTCTTCCACTGGTAACGCACCGACCCGCCGCCCGCCCGGGCCGCCGCGATCAGCTTCTGGATGGTGAGAGCGCCCTGCGGGTCACGCATGCTCCACAAATCCTGCCCCACCAGCTCGGGCTGGCGTGGGTGCATCAGGTTGCGGCCCTGCATGTCGTAGAGGAAAAAATAGCCATCGGGACCGTAGTCGAGGCGCGCCAGCGCCTGCATGGCGGCATCGCGCGTGGCGGCATCGATGCGGCCGGAATGCACCATCGGCGCAATCGCGCTTTGCGCCAGTTCCACGTAGTGGCGCAGCTCGGTTTCCTTGCTTTGCAGGTAGGCTGCCTCGACCAGCACGCGCTCATGGCGGGCCAGTTCGCTGGCCTGGTAGCGCACGGCCAGGGCGATGCCGAGCATGGCGACGGCGAGCGGCGCGACGGCCAGCAACAGGATTTTTTGACGGAGTTTCATCGGTACCGGGGTAAACACGGATAACGCGCAAGCGGCATGTGATCGTCGATCTGCGTAGTAACACGCAGCGCCGCTGCGTAGTTCCGCGCTTGTGCCGCCAGGGACGGGTGTCAATACTACACGCCGGACGCGCGATCTCTGCCCGGCAGTGGTTTGCATGCGTCCTGCGCAGTGGGTGCGCCCAGCGACAAAGCTGTTTGCATCGCCCGCCTGCGACGACGGAACCGGAACTTGCGAGACATACCGGGCGCCGGCGAAAGATCTGGCAGGGAACAGCTTGTGCCGCCCGCCTCCCTTCGCCCGCCGCCGCCAGGGACACCAACCGCGTGTCCCGCTTGCTTGCCTGCCCTGCCGCCGCTGGCTCCCAATAAATGGTCTGAGGAGATCCTCATCATGAATCGCATCGGGCAACACCTGGTGTGGCTGGCCGTCGCCATCCTTGGCGCCTTCGCCTTTGCCACCGTTGCACTGTCTCGCGGCGAAGCCGTCAGTGCCTTGTGGATCGTGGTCGCCGCGGTCTGTATCTATCTGATCGCCTACCGCTACTACAGCAAGTTCATCGCCGAAAAGGTGATGCAGCTGGATCCCAAACGCATGACGCCAGCCTGGCGCCACAACGACGGGCTGGACTACGTGCCGACCAACAAGGCCGTGCTGTTCGGCCACCAYTTTGCCGCCATCGCCGGCGCCGGCCCGCTGGTSGGCCCGGTGCTTGCGGCGCAGATGGGCTACATGCCGGGCATGCTGTGGATCCTGGCCGGCGTGGTGTTTGCCGGCGCGGTACAGGACTTCATGGTGCTGTTCATCTCCASSCGCCGCRACGGSCGYTCGCTGGGYGACCTGATCAAGTCCGAAATGGGCMMGRTACCCGGCAYSATCGCSTTGTTCGGCKSCTTCMTGATCATGATCATCATCCTGGCGGTGCTGGCGCTGATCGTGGTGAAGGCGCTGGCGGACTCGCCCTGGGGCACCTTCACGGTGGCGGTGACGATTCCCATCGCCCTTTTCATGGGGATCTACACGCGCTACATCCGCCCGGGCCGCATCGGCGAAGTGTCGGTAATCGGTTTCGTGCTGCTGATGCTCGCCATCATCGGCGGCCAGTATGTGCATGAAAGCGCCGTGCTGGCGCCGCTGTTCACCTACGACGGCAAGGCGCTCACGTGGATGCTGATCATCTACGGTTTTATCGCCGCCGTGCTGCCGGTGTGGCTGCTGCTGGCCCCGCGCGACTATCTGTCCACCTTCCTGAAAATCGGCACCATCATCGCGCTGGCCATCGGCATCCTGATCGTGGCGCCGGAGCTGAAGATGCCGGCGTTCACGCAGTTCGCCAAGGGCGGCGGGCCGGTGTGGTCGGGCAACCTGTTCCCGTTCCTCTTCATCACCATCGCCTGCGGCGCGGTATCGGGCTTCCACGCGCTGATCTCGTCGGGCACCACGCCCAAGCTGCTGGAAAGCGAAGCGCATATGCGCTTTATCGGGTACGGCGCGATGCTGGCCGAGTCCTTCGTCGCCATCATGGCGCTGGTGGCCGCCTCGGTGATCGAACCGGGCGTGTACTTCGCCATGAACAGCCCGGCGGCCGTGATCGGCACCTCGCCGGAATCCGTGGCCCAGGTGGTATCTGGCTGGGGCTTCGTCATCACCCCGGACGTGCTGATCCAGACCGCCAAGGATGTCGGCGAAAACACCATCATCTCGCGTGCCGGCGGTGCGCCGACGCTGGCGGTGGGCATCGCCCACATCCTGCACCAGGTGGTGGGCGGCCAGGCCATGATGGCGTTCTGGTACCACTTCGCCATCCTGTTCGAGGCGCTGTTCATCCTGACCGCGGTGGATGCGGGCACCCGTGCCGGCCGTTTCATGCTGCAGGACCTGCTGGGCAGCTTCGTGCCCTCGTTCCGCCGCACCGACTCGCTGCCGGCCAACCTGATCGCCACGGCGCTGACCGTGTCGTTCTGGGGCTACTTCCTGTACCAGGGCGTGGTTGACCCGCTGGGCGGGATCAACACGTTGTGGCCGCTGTTCGGCATCTCCAACCAGATGCTGGCCGCGGTGGCGCTGGTGCTCGGTACCTGCGTGCTGGTGAAGATGAAGCGCGGGCAGTACGCCTGGGTTACCCTGGTGCCCACCATCTGGCTACTGATCTGCACGCTGACCGCCGGCTGGCAAAAGCTGTTCGACGCCGATCCCAAGGTCAGCTTCCTGACCCACGCGGCCAAGTTCAGCGACGCCATCGCCCAGGGCAAGGTACTGGCGCCGGCCAAGTCGATGGAGCAGATGCACCGAATCGTCTTCAACGATTACCTGGACGCCGGCCTGTGCGCGCTGTTCATGTTCGTGGTGCTGTCGATCGTGTTCTACGGTTTCAAGACCGCCATGAAGGCCCGCGCGGTGAACCGCCCGACCGACCGCGAGACGCCGTTCGAACCGATGCCGGCTTCGGCCTCGGCGCAGTCCTGAGTTCGCGCGGCAGCCACTGGCAAGCGCAAACCCGATATTTGGAAACAGGAGATCCAGCATGCTTGAGCAACTTGGAACCATGGGACGCTACCTGGGCCAGTCCCTGCGCCTGATGGTGGGTTTGCCGGACTACCAGACCTATGTGGCCCATATGGAGTCAACCCACCCCGACCGCGAGCCCATGAGCTACGAGGCATTCTTCCGCGAACGCCAGGAAGCGCGTTACGGCGGCGGGCAGGGCAAGTGCTGCTGAACCGCATGATATCCACGTAACATCGTGGACGGGCCGCCCCAAAAGGCGGCCCGTTTTACGTTTCCCCAGGGGTTACAGGGCCTTACACGTGGTTACAGCAAGTCCGGAGCGACTTCTCTACACTTGCGCCATCGTTGCTAACCCAAGGAAAAAGAACATGTCTCGCCACACCGTTCGCAGTTTCACCCTGGCCATCGCCCTGGCGGCATCCGCGCTGCCGGTGTTCGCGGGCGATATGAACAATGCCCTCGGCGGCGCGCTCGGCGGTGTCGCCGGGGCGGCGGTGGGCGGCGCGCTTGGCGGCTCGACCGGTGCCGTGATCGGCGGCGCGGTAGGCGGCGGCGCTGGCGGCGCGGTCACCTCCAACCGGCGCGAGCGCACCGGTGCCATCATCGGTGGCGCGCTGGGCGGCGGCGCGGGTACGGCAGCAGGCAACGCCATGGGCGGGCGCACCGGCGGCCTGCTGGGTGCCGCGGTAGGTGGCGGCGCTGGCGCCGCACTAGGCGGCAACGTCTCGCGCAGCAACTCCTATGCGGACGAGCGCGCCCGCGGTTATCGCGACGACCGCTATTACCGCAGCGGCTACAAGCGCAAGCATGGCCGTGGCCACTACCATCACGATCACGACGACTGATCGGCCTGGTGGGGCCGTTGCCCCGCGCGCAGGCGGCCGGTGTGCAATGCCGGCAGGAAAACGGGCCATTCGCGGCCCGTTTTTTTATGCCCGCGAGGCCCGTCAGCAGAGATTTCAGGAAAGAGGACAAGGCAAGGGATGAGCATCGGGGCGTATGATGCATCACCTGCAGGCTACGTCCGTAGCAGGACACCACGCGGACGGGATAGTAGGGCAGGGGCAATGCCGGACAATGAGGTGCCCAAAAACAAACATGCCCGTACCGGCGCGGTACGGGCATGTCCTCCGGTTAGTACGGGGAGAGAGCTTCCGCTCCCTCCCCGTCGGCCTGTGGAGATCAGCCGAAAGGGGTGAAAACCGCCGGCAGAGACGATGCCTGCCGGCTGGCCAGCGGCCTTACAGGCTTGCTGCGCCGTCGCTGAACACGTCGAACTTGCCGGCCTTGGCGCCGTCGGTGTACGGGTCGAACTTGCCGGCGCGGGCGCCATCGGTGAATGCGTCGAACTTGCCGGCGCGGGCACCGTCGGTGAAGCTGTCAAACTTGCCGGCCCTGCCGCCGTTGCTGTAAACCGAGGTCTGGGTGGCGCGGGCGCCATCGGTATAGGGGTCGAACTTGCCGGTCTTGGCGAAAGCGGGCGCGGCGGTCAGGGCAGCGGCGAGCGTGGCGGCAGCGGCGATCAGGGCGTAACGTTGGTTTTTCATGATTGAGTCCTTTCCACAGGCAGGATGCCTTGTCTTCTCAGCAGCCTTCGCTGCAATGCGGCATCCGATGGCTCCATATTAGGTATTTCCCTGATATGAATAAAGATTGCCCCCGACAATGATTAGTTGTAGTTTTAACAATAAATAACCCACTTCTCGTAAAAGTTCGCGGGCAAGACTGGAGACTATGTCATGGACCGGCTGCAATCGATGCGCGTCTTTTCCAAAGTGGTCGAGCTGGGCAGCTTTGCTCGTGCAGCGCAACAACTGGAAATGTCCAATGCGGTGGTGACGCGTTATGTGGCCGACCTGGAGAGCCACCTGGGCACCCGGCTGCTCAATCGCACTACCCGCAGCCTGTCGCTGACCGACGCCGGCGAAACCTACCTGCAGCGTTGCCAGCAGATCCTGGAAGACGTGGAGGAGGCCGAATCGGTAGTGACGGCGCGCAGCCAGTCGCTCTCGGGCACACTGCGGCTGGTGGCGCCGGTGATGTTCGGCCTGCACCTGCTCCCGGCCACGCTGGCGCGTTTTCAGGCCCTGTACCCCGAAGTGGTGTTCGATGTGCTCTTATCGGACCGTATCGTCGATATCGTGGAAGAGGGCCGCGACGTAGGCGTGGTGTTGTCTGACCTGGGGTTGGGCTCGCACCTGGTGGCGCGCCCGCTGATCTCGGCAGAGATCATCCTGTGCGCCTCGCCAGGCTATCTGCGCCAGCACCCGCCGCTGCGCCACGCGCACGAACTGGCCAACCACCGCTGTATCGCGATGCGGATTCCCACCGCGGAGCATGAATGGACGCTGTCGGGGCCGGAGGGCGAGGTGACGGTGCCGATCCGGCCTGGCCTGCTGTGCAGCAATGCCGAGCTGGCGCACCAGGCGGCGCTGGCCGATATGGGGGTGGCGATGCTGTCTGCCTATCTGGCGCGGCCGAATATCGAATCAGGGCGGTTGACGCACATCCTCCAGCAATACCGACTGCCTCGGCGCGATGTCAGCGTGGTCTATCCCAGCCGCAAGTTCCTGCCGACCAAGGTCCGCGCCTTTATCGACTTCCTGCTGGAAGAAGGCAAGATCCGCGGCAACGATCAGTAAAGGATCGAGACTGGCGCAAGGACAGGATTCGCGGAACCGGCGCGAAGCCGGTTCCGCGGCGGCTCACTCCTCGGCGTCGGCGGTGGCCTCGCCGCCGGCGCGCGACTTGCCGGTAGCACGCTTGGCCGCCGGCGCCTTGGCTGCGGCCTTCTTGGCTGCGGGCGCCTTCTTCACGGCAGCCGCCTTCTTGGCTGGTGCCTTGGCCTTGCTCGCCGTTTCAGCGTCCTGAACGTCCTCGCCGCCCGCCTTGGCGGAAGCGGTCTTGGCAGCCGTCTTCGCACCTGCCTTGGGCTCGCGGGCTTCGAACTCGAAGCCGATCTTGCCATCAGGCTGCTTGACCAGGAAGGCCTTGAAATTGCGCCCGGTGCGCGATGACTTGAATCCCGTCAGCAAATCCGTGCGTCCCGCGCCCAGCAGCTTGCCGATCTGCTCGCGCGAGATCTCCTGCTGCAGGATGATCTTGCCAGTCGTGAAGTCGCAAGACTTGGGACTGGCAACCGAGTTCTCGCACACGTACTTCATGCCATGCTCGAACACCGAGCCACTGCACTTGGGACAGGTGCCAACCGGTTCCTGGCCGCTGAAATCGACCGGCTCGCCATCGTTATCGTCGTCGTTCTGGCCGAAGTCGAATTCCATCTTGTAATGGCCTTCGTCGTCCTTGCCCAGCTTCAGGATGGCGGCGAAGGGCCGGCCCATCTTGCTGCGGAAGCCTTGCAGCGGACCGATTTCCTTCTTCAGCAGCAGCTCTTCGACCTCGTCGATCTCGAACTGGCGGCCGCCCGGGATCTTGCTGATCGAGAACTCGCAAGCGGTGCAGGCAAAGCGGCGGTAGTTCTCCTTGACCTGGCTGCCGCACTGCGGGCACGGCGTGGCCAGCGTGGCGTAGTCGCCCGGGATGGTGTCGCTGTCGTACTCCTTGGCGCGCTTGACAATCTGCTGCGTCATCTGCGCGATCTCGCGCATGAACTCGTCGCGCTTGAGGCCGCCGCGCTCGATCTGCGACAGCTTGTGCTCCCATTCACCGGTCAGCTCAGCCTGGGTCAGTTCGAGCACGCCCAGGCCTCGCAGCAGCGTCATCAGCTGGAAGGCCTTGGCGGTGGGGATCAGTTCGCGGCCCTCGCGCACCAGGTATTTCTCGGCGAGCAGGCCTTCGATGATGGCCGCGCGCGTGGCTGGCGTGCCCAGGCCCTTGCCGGCCATGGCCTCGCGCAGCGCGTCGTCGTCCACCAGCTTGCCTGCGCCTTCCATGGCGGAGAGCAGCGTGGCTTCGTTGTATCGCGCCGGCGGCTTGGTGGTCAGGCCAAAGCTGTCGACCTTGTCGACCTTGACGCGCTCGTCCTTGGCCACCGCCACCAGGTTGGCGTCGTCGCCTTGGGCTTCGCGGCCATAGACCACCAGCCAGCCCGGATTGACCAGGACCTTGCCCTCGGTCTTGAAATGATGGCCGGCCACTTCGGTAATCCGCGTGGTGACCTGGAACTCGGCCGCCGGGAAGAACACCGCCAGGAAGCGGCGCACCACCAGGTCATACAGCTTCTGCTCCGGCTCCGAGAGGTTCTTCGGGGCCTGCAGCGTCGGGATGATAGCGAAGTGATCGCTGATCTTGCTGTTGTCGAAGATCTTCTTGTTCGGCTTGACCCAGCCGCTCGCCAGCACCTTCTTGGCATGCGGCAGGTAGTTGGGCGAGCTCTCGGCAAGCATGTCCATGGTCTGCTTGACCGTGTCCATGTAGTCCTCTGGCAGCGCGCGCGCGTCGGTACGCGGGTAGGTCAGCACCTTGTGCTTTTCGTACAGCGCCTGCGCCAGGCCAAGCGTGTTCTTGGCCGAGAAACCGAAACGCGAGTTGGCCTCGCGCTGCAGCGTGGTCAGGTCGAACAGCGCCGGCGACTGCTGCGTGGAAGGCTTGGACTCTTCGGTGACGGTGCCGGTCTTGTCACGGCAGGCCGCCACGATGCTCTTGGCTTCGGCCTCGCTCCACAGGCGCGACTCGCGCGCCTCGGGATCGAACTCGTTCTTCTTGAACTTGGGATCGAACCAGCGCCCTTCGTACAGGCCGGCGGCGGCGATGAACTCGGCGCGCACTTCCCAGTAATCGCGCGGGACAAACTTCTTGATCTTCTCCTCGCGCTCCACCACGATCGACAGGGTAGGGGTCTGCACCCGGCCAACTGTGGTCAGGAAGAAGCCGCCGCCCTTGCTGTTGAAGGCGGTCATGGCGCGCGTGCCGTTGATACCCACCAGCCAGTCGGCCTCGGAGCGGCAGCGCGCGGCATCGGCCAGCGGCATCATGTCGGCGTCGTCGCGCAGGCGCGCGAAGCCGTCGCGGATTGCCTGCGGCGTCATCGACTGCAGCCACAGGCGCTGCACCGGCTGCTTGGCCTTGGCATGCTGCTGGATCAGGCGGAAGATCAGCTCCCCTTCGCGCCCCGCGTCGCAGGCGTTGACCAGGGCGGTGACATCCTTGCGCTTGATCAGGCGATTGAGCACCTTCAGGCGCGATTCGGTCTTGGCGATCGGGCGCAAATCGAAGTGCGGGGGAATCACCGGCAGGTTGGCGAAGCTCCACTTGCCTCGCTTGACCTCGTATTCGTCCGGGGCGGCAATCTCAACCAGGTGGCCGACGGCCGACGAAAGTACGTAATCATCACTTTCGAAGTATTCGTCATGCTTGGTAAAGCCCCCGAGGGCACGGGCTATATCGGCAGCAACCGATGGCTTTTCCGCGATGATGAGGGCTTTTGACATGGATCGGGTCCTTGCTGGCCGCACTCTGGCGGCCTGCGAATTATTGCCACTAAGGGCTCTGCACTATATGTAAACAGCGAGCTCGGGGCTTTGAGGCGCCAATAATAAGCGCGGTTCCGACGGCGGTGCAAGCAAGCACGCCGCCGGCGCCTTCGTCAAACAGCCGTTGCCAGCATGCGGGCCAGGCCCGGTGCGGTTGCTGTCGGTTCTTTTTTCAATGCGAATCCAGGCCGTCGCCGGCACCCTGCGCCAGCCAGTCCAGCACTTCCGGCACCTCGGCCCCGGCCGCCACCGGCATGGCGGCGCCGCGCGCCAGCATACGCTCAAGCACCTCGATATGCGGCAACAGCGTACCGTAGAACTGCGGCCGGCCCCCTGCGGCCGGCTGCACCAGCACCGTGGGAAAGTTGTCGATGTCGAGGTCGCCCAGCCGGTCGGCATGGGTTTCGATATCGATCCACACGAAGCAATCGCCGGAAAAGCGCGCCGCCAGGGATGTGAACGCCTCCTGGTAGGTCTCGCAGGTGCCGCACCAGGCCGCGCACAGGCACGCGACCAGGCGGCCTTGCGGACGCGCTGCCAGCGCCTGGGCGATCGCGCCCGGGTCCTGCTCCGGAAAGTAAACGGTCATGGCGGGATAAACATGAGCCTTTTCAGGCACGGGAAATCGTTTGATTGTAGCGGTCGCGGGGAAAACCGTGCTTCGACCGGCCTTGCGGCACCCACTAGCTTACCCGGCGATAGAAATTGCCCGGCAGCCGCTCCACGGCGCCCGCCAGTTCCAGGTTCAGCAGGACGGCTGCCACCTGCTCGGGTGGCAGGGCGGTGCGGGCGCACAGTGCATCGAGCGTGACGGGATCGTGGGTAAGCGTGAGGCCGAGGACATCGTCCAGTGCCGGCATCGGCGCAGGCAACACGGTCCGGACACCGGCGCCGCCCCAACCGAGTTCCTCCAGCACATCGTGCGCGGTTTCCACCAGCTTGGCGCCCTGGCGTATCAGCAGGTGGCAGCCCTTGGACAGCGGCGCATGGATCGAGCCGGGAATGGCGTAGACCTCGCGCCCTATTTCGGCGGCCAGCCGCGCCGTGATCAGCGACCCCGAGCGCGCCGCCGCCTCCACCACCAGCACGCCGCGCGCCAGCGCCGCGATGATGCGGTTGCGCTGGGGGAAATGATGACTGCGCCCCGGCGCGCCGAGCGGAAACTCGCTGACGATGGCGCCATGGGTGGCAATGCGGTGGGCCAGCTCGCGATGGCGGGCGGGATAGACCAGGTCGGCACCCGTGCCGATCACCGCCACGGTGCCGCCGATGCCCGCCAGCGCGCCGTCATGGGCAGCGCCATCGATCCCCAGCGCCAGCCCCGACACCACGGCCAGCCCGGCATCGGACAGCACGCGGGCGAAGCGCCGCGCATCTTCCACGCCCTGCACCGTGGCGCTGCGCGCACCGACCATGGCGACGGCCGGAGCGCCAAGCGCGTCCAGCCGGCCTTTGATGTACAGCACCAGCGGGGGGTCGGAAAGGTCCAGCAAGGGGCGGGGATAGGCTGCGTCGGCCAGCGTCACCACATGGTTGCCGGGCTCGGCGGCCCAGGCCACGGTACGCTCGACCAGCGCCATGGTGGTAGCGTCGGGCGGGGCCAGCAAGGCGCTCGCTTGCTTCTCGGGGATGACCGCCGCCAGCGCGCTGACGCTCTGCGCCAGCAGTTGCCGCGGCAGCCCGAAGACGGCCAGCAACTGGCGCAGGGCGCCCGTACCGAGGCCGCGCGCGCCCGTCAGCCGCAGCCACGCCTCGATGTCCGCGGCGTCGCGCGTGGTGGCCGGCGCCTGCACCGGACCGGCGCAGGCTGCTGCTGGCCTGGTCAACGTGGCGAGGTCACGCGGTCGCCAACCTCGATCGCGTTCGTGGCATCGGTGACCAGGGCATAGGCCACACCGGGGAACACCCGGAACACGAAGGCCAGGCCGTAGCGCTCGTCGGGCAGCAGGATGGGGCGATTGCCGTCGGTACGATCGGGCACCAACTGGCCGGCGCGGGAAAGCGCAACCACGTGGCCTGGCTCAAGGCCCGCGGTGGTGCCGAGGTTGAGCACCACCACCTGCTTGGCGCCGCCAAACTGCACGCCGCCATAGACCGCCGCGATGCGGCCATCGAGCGCGACTTCCGGGGCGCGGGGCACATAGCGCACCGGCTCGCGCGCGGGCTGGGGCATCAGCAAGGTGCCGGTGCCCATCTCCTGCTGCGCCTGTGTCACCTTGATGGTGGTCACCGCGTCGAAGCCTTCCGGATGGCGCGACACGCGGACATTGCCCTGGTATTCGGCCTCGTAGCCCAGCACAACACCGCTGACGGGGTCCTTGATCGGCTTGACCGGCTTGAAGGCCTGCCAGTCGCTGCCGATCACCGCCTCGGGCGGGGCGATGCCGCGCGCATAGGCGATGTCGCCCATGGCCAGGTAGACCCGCGACTCGGGCAGGGCGAAGATGCGCGCCGAGGTCTCCAGCGTGCCTTGGTCCACCACCAGCGGGCGGATCAGGAAGGACTCGATGTCCTTGGCGGGAATGCTGGCGATGGCGCCTTCCGGGCCACCCTCGCCGCGCACGCCCGGCGTGAGGCGCACCGTGCCGCCGGCGTCCGGGCTGGTCGAGAGCCAGGCGCGTCCGTCGCGCTGAATCAGGTACAGGACCTGGCCGGGATAGATCAGGTGAGGATTGTGGATCTGCTGCCGGTTCATGCCCCACAGCTCGGGCCAGCGCCAGGGCTGGCGCAGGAAGCGGCCCGATATGCCCCAGAGCGTGTCGCCACCGCGCACCACGTACTGCTGTGGCGCGTCCGGTGCCAGGTCGGTGGCGGGTATGCCTTGCTGCCCGGTGACAGTGGCCTGGGCCAGCTGGGCAGGGGTGACGGTAAGCTCAGCGGCATGGACTGGCGCCCCGGCGGCGGCAGTGATGCCAGCCGCACACAACATCAATCGGGCAAACGCGTGCAGCCTGCGGCCCGGCGCCGCCTGGTGTTCTTTGGTAAGATCGCGCATTTTCTCGAACCGGCTGGCAGAACAGCCGGATTGACCCTGGAGAGCGTGCCTGTTGCGGCGCGCCTTGAATTTTTGTACTTGCGCCCCGATTCTGCATGTAAACACCCGTAGCCGCAACGCGCGGGTCACATGTGTGAGCGGCAGGCGTTGCGCCCCAGCATCATGGCTAAACTCGATATCCTGACCTACCCCGATCCCCGCCTGCATACCGTGGCAAAACCGGTTGCCGTGGTGGACGACCGCATCCGCAAGCTGGTGCAGGACATGGCCGAGACCATGTACGAAGCACCGGGCATCGGCCTGGCCGCAACCCAGGTGGACGTGCACGAGCAGGTGGTGGTGATCGACATCTCCGAAACCCGCGACGCGCTGCAAGTCTTCATCAACCCGGAAATCGTCTGGTCCAGCGAGACCCGCAAGGTATCGGAAGAGGGCTGCCTGTCGGTGCCCGAGGTCTACGACCGCGTGGAACGCCCGGACCATGTGCGCGTGCGAGCCCTCAACGAAAAGGGCGAGAGCTTCGAGATCGAAGCCGACGATCTGCTGGCCGTGTGTATCCAGCACGAGATGGATCACCTCAAGGGCAAGGTCTTCGTCGAGTACCTGTCACCGCTCAAGCTTCAGCGTATCAAGTCCAAGCTGGTCAAGCTGCACAAGCGCGAACGCACCCGCATGTAAGGTAGCCGCGCCCGGACGCCCCGGCACCGGTCTGCTATCGTATTGCCTTCCCGATGAATCAAGTTGCCGGCCGCTGATGCGGCCGGTGCCGCTTTATGCCGGAGCGCGCCATGTCCCAAGCCGCAAGCCCAACCCAAGCGCTGCGCGTAGCCTTTGCCGGCACGCCCGAATTCGCCCGCGTGGCGCTCCAGGCCATCCATGAGGCCGGCTTCCCCGTCGTGGCCGTGCTCAGCCAGCCCGACCGCCCGGCGGGCCGCGGCATGCAGCTGCAGGCCAGCCCCGTCAAGCAGTACGCGCTGGAGCATGGTCTGGGCCCGGTGCTGCAGCCGCGGTCCCTGCGCCGCAACGGTAAGTACCCGGAGGAAGCCGGCGCCGCGGTGGATACGCTGGCGCAGCTTGCGCCGGACGTCATGGTAGTGGCCGCCTACGGCCTGATCCTGCCAGCCGAGGTGCTGGCGTTGCCGCGCCACGGCTGCCTCAATATCCATGCCTCGCTGCTGCCGCGCTGGCGCGGCGCGGCGCCCATCCATCGCGCCATCGAGGCCGGCGACGCGCAAACCGGCATCACGCTGATGCAGATGGACGAAGGCCTGGATACCGGCGCGATGATCCAGGGCGAAACGGTGCCGATCGGGCCCGACGACACCACCGGCACGCTGCACGACACGCTGGCCGCGCTGGGCGGCCGCATGGTGGTGGACGCGCTGCGCCGGCTCGCCGCTGGCCAGCCGCTGCCCGGCACGCCGCAGCCTGCCGAGGGCGTCACCTATGCCGAAAAGATCGCCAAGGAAGAAGCGCCGCTGGACCTGCGCCGCCCGGCCACGGCACTGGCCAGCCAGGTGCGCGCCTTCAATCCCTTCCCAGGCGCCACCGTGCAGGTCGGCCAGACCGTCATCAAGTGCTGGCAGGCCCAGGCGACGGAGGCCGTGCCCGGTCTGCGGCAGGCGCCGGGCACAGTGCTGGCCGCGGATGCCGACGGCGTGGTGATCGCCTGCGGTGAGGGCGCGCTGCGCGTGGCCGAGCTGCAGAAGCCGGGCGGCCGCAGGCTGCCGGCCCAGCAGTTCCTGCAGGGCATGCCGCTGCCGGCTGGCACCCGCTGCGCCGTGCCGGAAGGCACGGCATAACCGGCGCCTGCCCGCCATTGCCAATCCAGCAGCCAGGAATCCCATGCTCGGTATTACTGACTTCCCCCTGTTCGTCGGCGCTGTGTTGCTGCTCAATGTGACACCCGGACCGGACACCGCCTACATCGTCGGGCGCAGCGTGGCGCAGGGCAGGGCGGCGGGCGTGGTCTCGGCGCTCGGCGTCAGCGCCGGCTGCTGCGTGCACTCGCTGGCCATCGCCTTTGGCCTGACCGCCCTGCTGGCGGCGTCGGCCACTGCCTTTACCGTGATCAAGTTTGCCGGCGCGGCCTATCTGGTGTGGCTGGGGCTGCGCCTCATCTGGCAGCAATCGGCGCCCCGGGAGGCAAGCGCGGCCCCCGCCGCGCAACCGGGTACGCACGGCCTGCGCGCCTTGTTCATGCAGGGCTTCCTGACCAATGTGCTGAATCCGAAGGTGATCCTGTTCTTCATTTCCTTCTTTCCGCAGTTCGTCGACCGTCATGCCGGACATCAGGCCCTGGCATTCCTGGCACTGGGCGGCGTCATGGTGCTGATGTCGACGCTTTGGAACGGCCTGGTCGCATGGATGGCGGGCACCCTGACCCGCCGCGCTAGCGAGGCGCCCCGGCTAAAGTGCTGGCTGGATCGCATTGTTGGCGCCGCGTTCATCGGGCTGGGTGTCCGCCTGGCGCTGGCTCAGCGCTGAGCCCCCGCTGGCGGACAAACGGCCGAAGGCGTCGCTAACTGTGGTATTGCTCTATTTTTAGGCACCCCACGGTTGAATTTCCGCCCAGGGGTACCATCTAATCATCACCGCGTCGCGCTTCGCAGGCCTGGCCAGCCCGGCCACCGGGTGCGCGCGCGAGGATGATTTTTTCGGAGATCACGACAATGTTCAACTGGGTCAAGACCTTCATGCTGATGGCAGCCATCACGGCGCTGTTCATCGTCATCGGCGGCATGATCGGCGGCCGCAGCGGCATGATGTTCGCGCTGATCATGGCGCTGGGCATGAACTTCTTCTCTTACTGGTTCTCGGACAAGATGGTCCTGCGCATGTACAACGCGCAGGAAGTCGACGCGAGCACGGCGCCGCAGTTCTATGGCATGGTGCAGGAGCTGGCGCAGCGCGCCCAGTTGCCGATGCCGCGCGTGTACCTGATCAACGAGGACGCGCCCAATGCCTTTGCCACCGGCCGTAATCCTGAGCATGCGGCCGTCGCCGCCACCACCGGCATCCTGCGCGTGCTGTCGGAGCGCGAGCTGCGCGGCGTGATGGCGCACGAGCTGGCCCACGTGCAGCACCGCGACATCCTGATCTCGACCATTGCCGCCACCATGGCCGGCGCGATTGCCGCACTGGCCAACTTCGCCATGTTCTTCGGCGGGCGCGACGAGAACGGCAACCGCTCCAATCCCATCGCCAGCATCGCCGTGGCAATCCTGGCGCCGCTGGCGGCCTCGCTGATCCAGATGGCGATCTCGCGCGCCCGCGAGTTCGAGGCCGACCGTGGCGGCGCCACGATCAGCGGCGATCCTCAGGCGCTGGCGATGGCGCTCGACAAGATCCACCGCTATGCCCAGGGCATTCCCTTCCAGACCGCGGAAGCGCACCCCGCGACCGCGCAGATGATGATCATGAACCCGCTCTCGGGCAGCGGCATCGCCAACCTGTTCTCGACCCACCCGGCCACCGAGGAGCGCGTGGCACGGCTGATGCAGATGGCCCAGACCGGCGTCTACCCGGTTTAGGGTCGGTTCAAGCCGTCCCGTTGCTCCAGGCGCCGGCCAGCCGGGCGCAAAAAAGCCGGCCCTGGGCACATACAGGGTAAACTGCCCGCCGTGCTTCCCTTCGAAGCGGCGGGCAGTGTTTTTTCCGGCCCCGCCCGGCCTTGCCGCCAGTCCACGCCGCTTGCGGCTTGCCTTTGCCACCCCGCGTTACCGTCTCACTGCCTCACTGTCATGCGCCTGCCACACGAATCACTCGCCTTCCAGATGCTCGCCGCCGCGGCCGCCGTACGCGGCGTCAACGAAGGCAGCGCGCTGCCGCTGGCCATCGACAACGCCGCCGCGCAATACCGCCTGGACCGCGTGCGCGACGCGGCCACGCGCGGCGCCTTGCAGGACCTGGCTTACCGTACCATGCGCCAGTTCGGCACGGCGCGCGCGCTGGTCACCAAACTGGTGACCCGGCCGCCCGGCGCGCTGGTGGATTCGCTGCTGGCGGTGGCCCTGGCGCTGCTGGTCGAGGATGAGCAGGGTGAGGGCGGCTATACGGAGTTCACCGTGGTGGACCAGGCCGTCAGCGCCGCCGCCTCCGAGCCCAAGACGGCTCATGCGCGCGGGCTGGTGAACGCCGTGCTGCGCCGTTTCCTGCGCGAGCGCAAGGCGCTGCTGGCCGAAGTGCGCCAGGACGACGAGGCGCGCTGGAACCTGCCCGCATGGTGGCTGGACGCGCTGCGCAAGGCTTACCCGGACCAGTGGACCGCGCTGGCCGAAAGCGCCAACGTGCGTCCGCCCATGACCCTGCGCGTCAATACCGCGCGGGTCACGGTCGCCGAGTATCTCAAGCGCGTGGCCAACGCCGGCATGGCTGGCGTGGCCATCGGTCCGCAGGCGGTCAGGCTGGTGCGCGCGTTTCCCGTGTCGCAGATCCCCGGCTTTGCCGAGGGAGACGTTTCGGTGCAGGACGCAGGCGCGCAACTGGCCGCGCCGCTGCTGGACCTTGCCGACGGTCAGCGCGTGCTCGATGCCTGCGCAGCGCCCGGCGGCAAGACCGGCCACATCCTGGAATTGGCCAAGGTCGAGGTGACGGCGCTCGAGAGCGATGGCCAGCGTGCCACGCGCATCGACGAGAACCTCGCGCGCCTGGGTCAGCAAGCCACCGTGGTAGTGGGCGACGCGAGCCGCCCGCAGGACTGGTGGGATAACCGCCAATACGATCGCATCCTCGCCGACGTGCCTTGTTCCGCTTCGGGCATCGTGCGCCGCCATCCGGATATCCGCTGGCTGCGCCGCGAGGTGGACATTCCCCGCCTGGTGACCGAGCAACGGCGCATCGTGTCGCAGCTCTGGAGCCTGCTCAAGCCGGGCGGCATCCTGGTTTATGTCACCTGTTCTATTTTCCCAACGGAGGGGGAAGAGCAGGCGCGCTGGTTTGGTGCACAGCTACCAGATGCGATACGATTGCAGGCACCCGGCCAGATGCTGCCTGGCAACAAGGACCAGGTGGCCGGCGGCGGCAATGCCAGCCAGGAAGGCCTGCCCACCGACCACGATGGCTTCTTCTACGCCCGCTTCCAGAAACGACCCTGACCGATCCGTATCGATCCCAATGCCGAGCCCGCTTCGCTTGTTCGTCCTTCGCGTCCCTGACGACAGTGCGTACGTGCCCGTGGCGGCAGGTAGTGCAATAGTCGGCGCCGCGCGCAAGGCGCGTACCTGGCTGGCAGCCTGGCGGCTTGCGTCGGCGATCATGCTGTGCGTGCTGATGGCACTGATGGTGTTGTCGGGAGCGGCGCGCGCCGATGGCATCGAAGTCAACGAAGCGCGCATCGAGTACCAGGACGGCGGCTTCGATCTTGCCGCGAGCTTCGATTTCGAATTGCCGCCACCGCTCGAAGACGCGCTGAACAAAGGTATCTCTCTGTATTTCGTGGTCGATTTCCAGCTCACCCGTCCGCGCTGGTACTGGTTCGATGAAAAACCGGTCAATGCCAGCCGCAGCGTGCGGCTGTCCTACCATCCGCTCACGCGGCAGTACCGCGTTTCCACCGGCGGCCTGCAGCTGCCGTTCATGCGGCTAAAGGGCGCGCTGCAATTCATCCAGCGCGTGCGTGGCTGGCGCGTGTTCGAGCGCAATATGGTCAAGCCGGGCGAGACCTACCAGGCCGAAACGCGCATGCGCCTGGACCTGACGCAACTGCCCAAGCCGTTCCAGATCAACGCCGTCAATACGCGCGAATGGAACCTGGCATCGGAATGGCGCCGCTTTAATTTCACTGTACCCACCGAGTTCCCGCAGCCCCCCGCGCCCACGCCACCGCCGGTGTTGCCAGTACCGGTGCCGCCCCCCGTGCCAGGACCGGCATCCGCCGCGTCCGCGGCAGTGGCCGGCGAAACGCGCGCGGTACCGTTCGCGCAGACCGTATCGACCGTGCTCTCCCCCAATACCCTGGTGCAGCCGGCCGCGGGCCAGCCATGAGCACCGCCCCCAGCCTTTGGGACAGCCGTTTCCGGCGCGTGCTTTACCGCGTCGTGGCCGGCATCATCGTGTTCCTGGCACTGGTGCTGGTAGCGCTGCTGGCAGGCGCCTCGGCCAATACGGAATTCTTCGACCGGTATTTCACGCTGCTGTTCAAGATCAACCTGGTGATCGGCATCCTGCTGGTGCTGATCATCGGGGCGCTGGCGCTGACCTTGTGGCTGCGCTACCGCCGCGGCAAGTTCGGCACGCGGCTGATGACCAAGCTCGCGGTGTTCTTCGGCGTGGTGGGCGTGCTGCCCGGCGTGCTGATCTACCTGGTGTCGCTGCAGTTCGTCTCGCGCAGCATCGAGTCCTGGTTCGATGTGCGCGTGGAAACCGCGCTCGAGGCCGGCCTGAATCTTGGACGCTCGACCATCGACAGTTCGCTGTCCGACCTGCAAGGCAAGGCGCGGCTGATGGCCGACCAGATCGCCAGCTCGTCGAATGTCGCCACCTCGCTGCAGCTCAACCGGTTGCGCGAGCAATACGGCGTGCAGGAAGCCGCCATCTTTACCGGCAGCGGCCGTGTGATCGCCACCGCCTCGAGCAACTATGCCTCGCTGGTGCCCGACCTGCCTTCCGGCGTGCTGGCCGAGCAGGCGCGGCTGGCCGGCGGCTACGCCGCGGTGGAGGGTGGCTCCGATCCGGTGGTGGACGGCCGCCACAAGCCCGAACGAACCGATGGCGGCCACTTGTACCGGCTGCGCGTCATTGTGCCGCTTGGCCCCGCGCCCACCGCGCAGACCAATGCGCAAACCCTCGCGGAAAGCGCCAGCGGCCCGGCGGCAAAGCAGCCCCTGAATGCAGCCAGCCGCTGGGCGGGCTCGGGGCTGGCCGTGGAACGCCGCCCGGAAGACGCGGCTTCTTCCGGCTTCGGGCTGGTGGGCGACACGGTGCGCGAGGAACGCTATCTGCAAGTCGTGCATCCGGTGCCGGCGGCGTTGGCGCGCAATGCCGACGAAGTCCAGCGGGCCTACCAGGAGTACCAGGAGAAGGCGCTTGGCCGTACCGGCCTGCGCAAGATGTATATCGGCACGCTCACGCTCACGCTGTTCCTGGCGGTGTTCATTGCCGTGATGCTGGCGCTGCTGCTCGGCGGCCAGCTGGCGCGGCCGCTGCTGATGCTGTTGCAAGGGACCAAGGAAGTGGCAGAGGGCGATCTCTCGCCCAAGCGCGAACTCAAGAGCCGTGACGAGCTCGGCATGCTGACACAGCAGTTCAACATGATGACGCGCCAGCTCTCGGAAGCGCGCATCGCGGTGGAACAGAACCGCAGCGCGCTCGAAAAATCGACGGCGTATCTCGAAAGCGTGCTGCAGAACCTCACCGCCGGCGTGTTTGTGTTCGACCGCCGCTTCGTCCTGATCACCGCCAATCCCGGCGCCGAGCGCATTTTCCGCCAGCCCTTCGCCGGCGCGCTGGGACAGCCCATCGACAGCATCCCGGTGCTCGGCGCATTCGGCGACATCGTGCGGCAGGCCTTTTCGGAGCAGACCACCAGTGAAATGCTGGGTGGCGCGCAGCACTGGCAAAAGCAGATCGAACTGCCGCAGGGCGATGAGGAACAACCGCTCACGCTGCTGGTGCGCGGCGCGCGCCTGCCCGGCGGACGGGGCGACGAGCAAGGCGAGCCCGGCTACGTGGTGGTGTTCGACGATATCTCGGATGTGATTTCCGCTCAACGCTCCGTGGCCTGGGGCGAAGTGGCGCGGCGCCTTGCGCACGAGATCAAGAACCCGCTGACCCCGATCCAGCTCTCGGCCGAGCGCCTGCAGATGAAGCTCTCGCCAAAGCTGGAAGGCCACGACGTGGACGTGCTCAAGCGCGGCGCCACCACAATCGTCAACCAGGTGCAGGCCATGAAGCGCATGGTCGACGACTTCCGCGACTACGCGCGCACGCCGCCAGCGCTGCTGCAGTCACTGCAGATCAACGGCCTGGTGGCGGAAGTGCTGCACCTCTACGGCATCGACGACACCGGCCCCCACGAGCATGCGGTGATCCATCCGTCGCTGGCTGCCAGCCTGCCTGAAATCAAGGGCGATCCGACCCAGTTGCGCCAGGTGATTCACAACCTGCTGCAAAACGCGCAGGATGCCGTGTCGGACAACGTTTCGGCGGCCAGAATGGCGCCCCATATCGCTCTGCACACCGAGACTGTAGAATACAAAGATTCTGCCGGCGAAGACCGGCAGGCCGTCAAGCTCACCATTGCGGATAACGGTCCTGGTTTCGCCCCGCGCATCCTTAGTCGCGCGTTCGAACCGTATGTGACCACCAAGGCCAAGGGAACCGGCCTCGGGCTCGCAATGGTGAAGAAGATCATTGACGAACACGGCGCACGCATCGAGTTGCGCAATCGCATGGAGGGCACCGAGATCATCGGGGCACAGATCTCCATCCTGTTCGTTAAACTGGCATAGTCAATGTGCGGCCCCGAACCCGGCAAGCCGCGGTAGGGTCAAGAGGGGAAGTATGGCAACCATCCTCGTAGTCGACGACGAAATGGGTATCCGGGAGTTGCTCTCGGAAATCCTCAGCGACGAAGGCCATGTGGTCGAAGTGGCAGAAAACGCGCAGAAGGCGCGCGAGTACCGTGCCGGCAATACGCCGGATCTGGTGCTGCTTGACATCTGGATGCCCGATACCGACGGCGTCACGCTGCTCAAGGAGTGGTCGGCCCAGGGCCTGCTCTCCATGCCCGTCATCATGATGTCGGGGCACGCCACCATCGATACCGCGGTGGAGGCGACCAAGATTGGCGCGCTCAATTTCCTCGAGAAGCCTATTGCCTTGCAAAAGCTGCTGTCGGCGGTCGAGCAGGGCCTGGCACGCGGCGTCGAGCGGCCACGCGCAGGCGTGGCCGCCGGCACGGCATTGCCCGCGAACGGCAGTGGTGAAGGCATCGCGGCGGTAGTGGCGGAAAGCGCCGCGGAAAGCGCCAATGGCGCCCCGCAACGGCTACCCGAAGCGGAGATGCACTTCTCCTTCGATATGCCGCTGCGCGAGGCGCGCGACCTGTTTGAGCGCGCTTATTTCGAATACCACTTGCTGCGCGAACACGGCAGCATGACCCGCGTCGCCGAGAAAACCGGCCTCGAACGTACCCACCTGTACCGCAAGCTCAAGCAACTCGGCGTGGAACTCGGCCGCAATAAGCCGGAGCCAGCAGAACAATGATGCGGTGATGCGCGCAGCGCTTGACTGATTCAAAATGCGCTGCTATGATTTCGCTTCTTTGGCCCGGTAGCTCAGTCGGTAGAGCAGAGGATTGAAAATCCTTGTGTCGGCGGTTCGATTCCGTCCCAGGCCACCAGCATTACGAAAAAGCCCAAGATCTGAAAAGGTCTTGGGCTTTTTTCATTTGCCGGTGTTCATTTTTTACCGACGCATAAGATGCGATGCGCTTCGCCGTATTGGCATTCCCATGTGCCGCCGCACGGTGGCGAAGAAGGCCATGGGCGCGTTGTCTCCCTGCTCCGGCTGTCCTGTATGCCCACGCGCAAACGGGGGCATGGACGTCCTTTCCAGTCCTCGCATGGCTATCGCCAGACGCCCGCTACGCCCTTGCTTTGTCCACTGTCACCGCCTATTGTTTAGGCACAATTTCCTCGACCAATGCTATCGCACCCGCGATTATCGGCATTGCGCCAAATACCCCTGAATTCCGGCTTCCGCATTTCAGCCTGACCTCCGAATTTCATCATTGCACGCTTCGTATCCGTGCCGTGCGGGTAGCCATCTGGCAAAACACGCCGCGCATTCGATACCACCAGTTCATTCAAAACTAGCCGCGCGTGCATTGACGCCGGAAGACGAAAAACGAACACTGCGCGCTCCCGCGGCGAGGACTGATTCCATGTCCGAGGCGGTTTCCAGGCCATGCCAAGCAAACCCGATGCGCAAGCACCCCGACGATGTAATGACCGCTGAACCGCATGGACGCGCCGTACCCGTGCCTGCGAGCACACTGGCCAGGCGCCTGGTGGCCGAAGCCTTGGGCACAGCGTTGCTGGTTGCAGTGGTGGTGGGTTCCGGCATTCGCGCGCAGCAGCTGGCCGGTGGCAATGTCGCACTGGCATTGCTGGCGAATTCGCTGGCCACGGGGGGTGGGCTCATCGCGTTGCTGCTGGCGCTGGGACCGGTATCGGGCGGTCATTTCAACCCCGTGGTAAGCCTTTGTGCATTGGTACAGGGCACGCTGCCGGCACGCGATGCGTGGCGCTATGCGCTGGTACAGGCTGCTGGCGCCATCGCGGGCGTCATCTGCGCGCATGCGATGTTTGGCGAGCCGATGCTGGCCTGGTCGGCACAAAGCCGCACCGGGACATCGATGTGGTGGAGCGAGTTCGTGGCCACCTTCGGCCTGATCAGCGTGGCCACCGGTACCGGACGCAGCCGGCCCGGCCTGGTTCCGTTCGCCGTGGCGGCCTATATCACGGCTGGCTACTGGTTCACAGCATCAACCTCTTTTGCCAACCCGGCACTCACCATTGCCTGTGCGTTGACGGCAACCTTCACAGGTATCCGTGCCATCGATGTGCCCGGCTTCATGCTGGCGCAACTGGCGGGAGGGTTGAGCGCCACGCTGATCTTCCACTGGTTGCTGCGCGCGCCGGCAGCGCTGCCGGGCCGTTCACATGCGAAGCAAACGGCGGCATGGCCGACGCCTGGCCCGGCGGCCACTCCGGCCGCTACCAGCGCCGATTGAGCTGGACGCCGAAGATGGAGCCGGACGTTTGCGAGGCCCACGTATCCGCCGGCGAGGCGAACGCTATGCCATCCACGTCGCTGGCCTTGCTGTACGTGTAGAAAGCGCGCAGGTTGGCATTGCCGGCCGCCTTGCCAAGCGTGAAAGTCGGCGCCACGGTCAGGGCGGTGCGTTGCCCGCTCGCGCCAAAACCCGAGGAAATCTGGTCACGCGCCACCTCGAAGGTAAGCTTGAACTGCTCGCTGGCGATGTAGGCGGGACGCACGCGCGTGGCTATCCATTGCAGCGTTCCGACCGGCGAGCGGTCGAACTGCATGCTGGACTCGACCGAGCCTGCCAGGCCCAGGCCGGAGCGTTGCTTCCATTCCATCGATTCGGCCAGGCGTACTCGGGACAACGCAGGACCCATGCCTGTGTAGCCAGTCAGCGCATTACGGCTGCCTTCGCCAAACTGCATGCCGAAACGATTGGTCCCGGCGAGCACGCCCTGTTGCTCGTGCATGGCCGACACCCACCATGCGCTGCCGGTCTGCTGGATCAGCGGCTGCGCTTCCACCCGCGTATAGCCGAGTTGCACCGAGCCTTTCTCGTTGGTCGTGATGGGGGCGGTGCGCAGCGAATGGTAACTAGGCAGGTTGGCGCCATTGAGATCGTTGCGCGCGGTGTACTGGTAATTGAGCGCGATATCGCCAAAGCGTGCATTGTCCACGCCGAAGCGCATTGCCGGGGAGGTGGGCGGAAGCAGTCCCGAGGACATCAGGAAGGCCGAGGTCTCGCGCCGGCCAGCCCACATGGTGGCGCCGTCGAGTACCGACAGGCCACTGACCGAGGTATAGATCTGGGGCAGCAGGGCATACGGATCGACCGCTGCCGGGCGGCCATTGACCGAGGTGGCATCCGTCCCCTTGGCCTGCGCCACCAGTTGCACCTGGCCGCCGCCATCCAGGGCGAACAGCGATTCCTTGAGCTTGACCTCGCCCGTGCTGCGGCAGGCCAGCCCTCCGCCTACGCCGGTGGACAGCGTGCCGCCACCGGCGCAGGCACGCGTGGCCGTGTTGCGGTCGTCATAGGCAGCTCGTCCGCTGTAACCTAGCCGCCAGACCTGGTCGCCGGCCGGATCGTCGACCGGCAACTGCGAGACCAGGGCGAAGCCCTCGCTGGCTGGCGCCTCGGGGGCATCGCCGTCGACCGGCTCGGCCAGCTTCGGCGATGCTTCCGCGACGAACTGGCCCAGGCGCTTCGGAAAGAACACGACAGGAGGCGGCGGCGCCATCACGGGCTCTGGGGGCAAGGCAGGCTCGGGCGGTCCGGCGAGTTCCATGCCGTCGTCGGCCAGGCCTGCGTTGGCCCAGGTGGCCGGAAGCGGCGGGGCTGGCAGGGCGGCGTCCGCGGCACCGGCCTTGGGGGCGTCTGGTGCACCGGACTCGGAAGGATCGGCGGGAGCAGGGGCCGCAGCGGCGGCAACGGGCACGGAAGGCGCTTCCATGACCGCAGGCGCGGCGTCAGCCAGGCGTACTACCGCTGGGCTGGTCTCGGCACCACCAGCTGACTCGCGCGCAACCAAGGCTGCCAGCGGGTCTGTCTCCGGATCTACCTGTGGCGAGGGCCGGGGCTGTACCGCCACGGCCGGAGGTGCCACCAGCGCGTCCGATGCCGCCAGACCCGTGCCGGCCTGCGCACACGCGTTTATCCCCCAGGCGGCCAGCACGGCAACGGCGAGGCGGCGAGAGTGACGAGGCAGCGGGCGGCCCGATTCGGCCGGGACAACAGGCAACATAGGCAACACCAGTAAGGCGTGATTTTTTAACAGTCGCCCGATTGGACAGCAAGCGGGGTTACAAAATCCGCGGCAAAGGCGGCCTTTTCACCATATGGAACAGGGCGGAGGAACCACCCGGAAAGCAGCGCTTTCCTAGCGAAAACCCGGACTTTCGCGGTTCCCCGTGGCGAAAGGGCCACCGCTATAATCATCGGGCTTGTCCGACGGGTACGGACCGGCGCCCCCCGAGCCTGTTACAAAGGCATGCCAAGGTCATCCGCGGATCCTGGCATGCCTTTGTAACAGGCTCATTAATTGCGCAGCCGCCGTACCCCGGCTTCATGCGCGACACGGTACAGAGCCGGATGCCCACGCATGACGTGAGCGTGCCTGACGCTGCTGCCGCACCAAAAAATTTATAAAGAGGAGAAGTTATGGAACGTCGTTCCTTTCTGTTGAAGGCATCGGCCGTGGCCGCCACCGGGGCGCTGGCCGCCTGCGGCAAGGAAGAAAAGGCTGCCGCGCCGGCCGCCGCCGGTGCCAGCGCACCGGCCGTGATCGGCAGCAACCCGGCCGTGGAATGGCGCCTGGCTTCCAGCTTTCCCAAGTCGCTCGATACCATCTTCGGTGGCGCCGAGCTGCTGTCGGCCCGGGTCAAGGAACTGACCGACGGCAAGTTCAACATCAAGGTGTTCGCCGCCGGCGAAATCGTGCCGGGCCTGCAGGTGCTGGACGCGGTACAGAACAACACGGTGCAGATCGGCCACACCGCCGGCTACTACTACTTCGGCAAGAACCCGACGCTGTGCTTTGACACCACCATCCCCTTCGGCCTGACCGCACGCCAGCAGAACGCCTGGATGCTGCAGGGCAACGGCATGAAGCTGATGCGCGAATTCTTCAAGGAATACAACGTCGTCAACTTCCTGGGCGGCAATACCAACGCGCAGATGGGCGGCTGGTTCCGCAAGGAAATCAAGACGGTAGCCGACCTGCAGGGCCTGAAGTACCGCATCGCCGGATTTGCCGGCGTGGTGCTGGCGCGCCTGGGCGTGGTGCCGCAACAGATCGCCGGCGGCGACATCTATCCGGCACTGGAAAAAGGCACCATCGACGCGGCCGAATGGGTTGGCCCCTACGATGACGAGAAACTGGGCTTCTACAAGGTTGCGCCGTACTACTACTACCCGGGCTGGTGGGAAGGCAGCGCGCAGCTGTCCTTCTATTCCTCGGCCACGGAGTACGAGAAGCTGCCCGCGCTGTACAAGCGCGCGCTGGAAACGGCCACCATCGAGGTCCACACCAACATGATGGCCAAGTACGATACGGTCAATCCGCAAGCCCTGGCGCGCCTGCTGGAGAACGGCGTGAAGCTGCGTCCGTTCTCCAAGGAGATCATGGAGGCCTGCTTCAAGGCCACCCAGGAAGCCTACGCCGAGGAAAACGCCAAGAATCCTTCGTTCAAGAAGATCTACGACGACTGGCGCGTATTCCGCAACAACGAAGCCGCCTGGTTCAATGTGGCCGAGCAGGCATTCTCGCAATTCAGCTTCACGCACAAGCTGTAAATGCCCTGACACATGCGGGCCGCTGCCCGCTGCGCCGCAAGCGATAAGCCCGTGCCAAGCACGGGCTTTTTTACGCCGGTAGAATCGCCCGATTCTTTGGGACTTCTCATGCAAACCGGCATCATCTACGCGCTGCTCGCCTACACCATCTGGGGCCTGCTGCCGCTTTATATCAAGTCCCTGCACGGCATCGCGCCGATGGAGATCCTGCTGCACCGGATGGTGTGGTCGCTGGTGTTCCTGGGCCTGGTGCTCACCTGGCGGCGCCACTGGGGCTGGCTGCGCGGGGTATGGTCCAATCCGCGCCTGCTGGCCGGCTTCGCCGCCAGCGCGCTGCTGCTTAGCGGCAACTGGTTTCTCTACATCTGGTCGGTATCGAACGGGCGGGTGGTGGACGCAAGCCTGGGGTACTTCATCAATCCGCTGTTCAACGTGCTGCTGGGCGTGCTGTTCCTGCACGAGCGGCTGCGCCCCGGCCAGTGGGCCTCGATCGCGCTGGCGACCGCGGGAGTGGCCTGGCTGACCGTGGCAGCCGGCCAGTTGCCGTGGATCGCGCTGGCGCTGGCCGCCACGTTTGGCGGGTACGGATTGCTGCGCAAGACCGCCACGCTTGGCGCGCTGGAAGGCCTGTCGCTGGAGACCCTGCTGTTGTTCCCGCTGGCGGCAAGCTCCCTGGCCTACCTGTTCGCCACCGGGCAGGCGGACTTCAGCCAAGCCAGCGGCGGCGTGCAGTTGCTGGCATTGCTGGCCGGTCCCGTCACCGCTGTCCCCCTGCTGTTGTTTGCGGCGGGCGCGCGCCGCATCCCGCTGTCCTTGCTAGGGCTGCTGCAATACACGGGGCCGACGCTACAGCTACTGCTCGGCGTGTGGCTGTGGAACGAGCCGTTCCCGGCAAGCAAGCAGGCCGGGTACGCAATGATCTGGATATCGCTGGCTGTCTATGCCATCGAAGGCATCTGGGCGGGGCGCCGGCGCAGCGCCGCCGTGGCGCAAGGCTGAGGGAAGGGGGGGCTCCTTCCGCTGGGGCCTCATCTTATTCTTGCCAGAAATAAATATAAGAACAAAAATCGAGTCATCATCCATTCTGTTGATGAATTTCGAAGATTTCCGACATTTTCACTGAGAGAACGGGTAGGCGGGGACCATCAGATCCTGACACAAATATTCGCTGCATCTATCGCGACAACCAAAATTTCGCGAGCATTCATTGATGTAGAGAATACTCATTCCCATCTATCAAATCGTTCAAAGCCCTGCCTGCAGTCCAATCCCCCTCAGTAAAGGCCGCGCACCTGCGCATGCAGACGCACCAGGCCGAGCAGCGCATCGATATTGGGCGTAGCAATCCCCACGTGCTCGCCAATTTCCCTCACTGAGGCCACCAGCGCGTCGATCTCCAGTGGCCGCCCCGCCTCGGCATCCTGCAGCATTGAGGTCTTGAAGGCTCCCAGCTTGCGCGTCACCTGGCTACGCTCCTCGCCGCTCTGCGCGATCGGGCAGCCAATAGCCGCGCCGATCCGTCCAGCTTCCTCCATCACCGCCAGGCAGAAGCGGTTGACCAGCGGGTCGTCGAGGATGCGGTCGCAAGTCGCGCCGGTCAGCACTGAGACCGGGTTCATCGTCATATTGCCCCATAGCTTGAACCAGATGTCCTGCTGGATGGCCGCGCTGCGCTCGATCTCCAGGCCACCTCGGGCGAGCAGGCTGGCCACCGTTTCGACCTTGCCGGCCGCCATCCCCGAATCGCCACCGGCGGCACCAAGGATCAGGCGCTCGCCAAAGCCATGGCGCACAGTGGCCGGCGCCGGCGTGGAGGCCGTCAGGTGCACCACGCAGCCGATCACCTGCGTGGCCGGAATGGCACGCGCGATGGCGCCTTCCGGATCCACGGTGTGCAGCGACAGCCCCGCGTGCGGGCCGGGGCGCTCGAAAAACCACCACGGCACGCCATTCATGGCCGTGACCACCACCGTATCGGGGCCGATCAACGGCCCTATGGCCCGCGCCAGCTGCGGCAACGCCGGGGCCTTCACCGCCAGGATCACCACGTCCTGCGTACCTAGCGCTGCGGGATCGCCTTCCGCGTGCACCTGGAAGGTCTCGCTACGTTCGCCTTCGACCAGGGTCAGACCCTGCGCGCGCAGCGTGGACAAGGTCTGGCCGCGCGCCAGCACATTGAGCCCCTGGCCGGAACGCGCAAGCCGCGCGCCAATAAAGCCGCCGACGGCGCCTGCGCCGACGATGCAAAGAGATGTCATGGCCGTCACTCTCGTGGGTTTCTTTGTTTATTTACGGAACGAATCATATGTATCTAATTACGATACGAACCATCGATAGCATCAATCTCTCGAGTCAGCGCCGCGAACACGTCTTCACCCGCGCCAAACTTCGGATTGAACTGCAGCGAGTCGCGCGTGCACTTGCGCTGGATCTCCTCCGGCACGGGCAGCGCGGCACCCATGGCCAGCGTGGCAAGCTGGATCTCGCAGGCGCGGTTTAGCAGCCAGAGGGTGGAGAAGGTGCGCGCGATGCTGTCGCCCCAGGCGAGCAAGCCATGGTTGCGCAGGATCACGGCCGGCTTGTCCCCGATATTGCGCACCAGCCTGGGCCCTTCCTCGTCGTGCACGGTAATGCCTTCAAAAGGATGGTAGGCCACCTTGTCGAACAATTGCGCTGCATAGAAATTGCTCATCGACAGGCCCTGCGCCGAGCACGCCACCGCCATGCCGGCCGTGGTGTGCGTATGCATTACGCAATGCGCGCCCGGAATACCGGCGTGGATCGCCGCATGCACCACGAAGCCGGCAGGATTGACCGGCCAAGGACTCTCACCGACAACCTGGCCGGCCAGGTCGATCTTCACCAGGTTGGAGGCGGTCACCTCCGCATAGCGCAAGCCGAACGGGTTGATCAGGAACAGTGGCTTGCCGGTATCGCCGCCGGCCTCGGGCGGCAGGCGCAGCGTGATGTGGTTGTAGATCAGCTCGGTCCAGCCCAGCCGGTCGAAGATGCGGTAGCAGGCGGCGAGCTTGACGCGCGCCTCCCATTCCGCCGGGTGACAGTTAGCGACAGCCATGCAGGTCTCCTCTGCGTTTTCGCGCGTCGGTGCGCGCACCGTGGGGTGCTATTCGGGTGGGGTCGGGCTACGGCACGCGCATGGCGATACCGATGCCTCGATTAATTACCATGTTAATGATTATATGGAGCCGGTCAAGCCGGAGGTACCCGCAGGCCCATATCGACACTCAAGGCAGGGTGTTGCGCATGATCAGCAGCCACGGCATGTGCGAGTTGGTCACGCCATCGATCATGCCGGAGTCTCCCAGCTCGATCAGTTCCATCGAGACCGATTGCTGGACATTGCCGCCAATCGCCTTGACCATCCGTGCCGCCGGGTCCACCTCGACGACGATGTCGCAATGCATGGGCGTAGTGCCAAAGCCGATTGCGGCCACGCTGGCCAGGTATTTGTCGCTGCCGCGCCCGGCGCAAAGCACATCGCCTGGCCGCGGCATGGCCGGCAGCGGTTCAATGCGGAAGGCTGGCGCGGGCAGGATGCCGTCGCGCGCGTCCACTACGTACATCGAGTGCGAATCGCCGGTGAGGAACTGGCGGTCGTCCAGGCCCGCCTTGCGCATCACCCAGGAAATAAAGACCGCGGACCAGGCCCAGCTGCCCTGGGTGATCTGGTGGCACGTGACCGCCTTGCCGACGATGGCCCAATAGCGCTGCGCCAGCCGGCACCCCTGGGCGGTGGCTTCCATGCCGGTGCCATCGGGAAAGTGCAGGCAGCTCGACTCGCCGCTTTCCTCATCCTCGCGGTCGGCCGTCCGCCCCGTCGCATCGCTGGCGTCCGGATTGCCCTCGGTATCCGTCGCCGCCGGCAGGCCAGGCAGCGCCGGCGCCGGCAGTGGGCTATCGGCCACGCAAGCGGTATCGTCGCGGCCCAGGCGCACGGTCTGCCCTCCCCAGCGCTGCCACTCCTGCCAGGCGATCTCGACAATGCGCTGGCGCTGCGTGGCGCCAGGTGTCGTCGCGGGGCGTTCGGTGTCAGGCAACGGGATAGCCTGGGGCCGCGCCGGCTGGGATGGCGTGGTGCAACCCGACAGTAGCGCGAGAGCCGTCAGCAAGCTCAGGCCGAGCCGGCGCGCCTGTGGAAAATTTTGTGGGAAACGCTGTGAATAAAACTGTGGAAATCTGCCTGGCGGCGATCGACGGGACATGAGGGGCCTACTGAGCAGGACGCCCGAGACCCTTGTATTTACTGAGGGAAGGCGCCGATAGGGCACGATCTTACCGGTCTTGCGCGGGGTGCGGCGTATACCGCGATGGCGCAGGATAACCAGTGGGCAAATATTGTGGATAACGCCCCCCGCCTGGCGCTCACCAGCGCCATCAGGCTACGGGTGGCGGCACGGCGGGGTAGATCCAACGGGGCTGGCACGAGACCGCCCGCGGGACTCACTGGTTCACTGCGTCCTTGAACTTCTGGCCAGCCTTGAACTTGACGGTCTTGGCGGCTTCCACCTTGATTTCTTCGCCGGTGCGCGGGTTACGCGCCATGCGCTCGCCGCGCTCGCCCTGGCTGAAGGTGCCAAAGCCGATCAGGCTCAGGGTGTCGCCCTTGGCCACGGCTTCCATGATGGCGCCAAGCGTCACGTTCAGCGCTTGTTCTGCCTTGGCCTTGGTCAGGCCGTCCACGCCGGCCGCGATGGCGTCGATCAGTTCGGTTTTCGTCATGCTTCACTCCGTGTCGAGTTGATAAAACAAGGACGCCTGGCTGGGCCGGCCCACTGGGCACCGGCGTCGGCAAAGGCGCCGCGGGCCACATCATACCGTGTCGGGCAAGGCGGACTGGGAACAGATTGTTACAGCGCAGGCGCCGCCAGCCCGCGCTGGCTGGGGCTTTGGGGGGATTTGGCGGGGCAGGCCGAGCCTTTGAGGGCGTCAGGATGGCCCTCAGGCGAAAGAACGTACATAGGTGCCCCACAGGGCATCCCAGCCTGGAAAACGGCTACAGCGGCCTCCTGGCCCCTCTCAGGGGCATTGGCACGATGGAGGTGTGGCCCAGGGCATCCGGGCGATTTCCCGGCGTATACCTGGACCGCAGGCGGCACCAACGGCAGGTGGCCGCCCTGGCAGGCGCTCTCTGCCCGCCAGAGGGCCTTAGCGGCGCTGTGAGCGACTCTTCAGCCGGAGTCCTGCCCCCGGCAACGCGTACCCAGTGCAGCGTAGCTACGGGGCGCAGGCGCTCCCGGGCAACCTCATGAACTATTGTGCATGTCCGATAGCCCCCGACGGGGAATGGATTTTCGCGGATATTCGCATCGTGCATGCCTTGCGTGCGGCGCTAACGGCATGCGTTTACGTCTTGGCCCGCAGATCCCCGCCAGCACAGAAATCCCCCGTTCCACGCAGCGCGCTCGTCGGTAAACCGGGGTCGAACGTATACGCAGCCTTCGAGGACGAGCGTATACCACCTCGCCTGGCCATCACCGCCATGCGGATACGTCGAGTTCCCGCGAAAAAACCTTTCGGGACATCGCAGTAAACCTCAGTTCGACAGGTCATTTCGCCTTGCTTAAAAAAGAAGCCCCGCCTGAAGCGGGTTTCCGGCAGTTTATTTTCCGGCTGCCTTCTTTCTTTGCCGATAGCAGGACGCTGTCCTTTCGGTTTACTTCTTTCTTTAATGTATACAAATAGTAGTAGTAGGTAAACGGCTGCCTTTTCTGTGGATAACCCGGTAAACACTTTTGAAATCAATGGGTTGTGGGAAGCAAAAGTGGTCGGACCGGATGTTGGCTGCCGTGGATGACTTGGCCTTTTGGATGAGGGGTCCAGGTGCAACCCTCCGACTTATGCCTGACGCGTCCCCATGCCAACCCCAGGCAGCCCACATGAATCGCATGTCTTTATCCACAGATTTTTGCCGGGTTATCCACATCGTCTGGGCTGGCCGATGGCGGTATACGTGCCGTATACGCGGGTGGACAAGGGCTTCTTAAGGCTGTTTGCCGGGCGGCAAATCGACGGGACGCACGACTTGCGGGCGGTACGTATACCTGCCTTGACGTATACGGGCCGGCCGGTTCATCCGTAAACGTCTATTTGCCGGCAAGGGGGATGCCGCGGCCAATATGGGCAGGTATCATCGCCATCGCGCCGGGCGGCGCACAGCCACGCGCAGTGGCAGGCGGATCAATACGGGATGGCACATGGCGGAACAGGCGAAGCAAGAGGAATTGAAGCAGGAAGGGACTGACGTGAAAGACGCAGGGAGCGGCAAGGGCGTCAAGAGTCCCAAGGAAGGCAAGCGCAAGACCGCTGCCGACCGCGTCGAAGTGCGTCGTTCGGGCGTGCACGGCAAGGGCGTCTACGCGATCGCGCCGATCGGTGAGGGCGAACGCATCATCGAGTACAAGGGCGAGCATATTTCGTGGAAGGAAGCGCTCAAGCGCCATCCGCACGATCCGGCGGATCCTAACCACACCTTCTATTTCAGCCTGGAAGACGGCGATGTGATCGACGCCAAGTTCGGCGGCAACCGCGCGCGCTGGATCAACCATGCTTGCGAACCCAATTGCGAGGCGCGTGAGAAGAAGGGGCGTGTATTCATCCACGCGCTGCGCGATATCGCCGGTGGCGAGGAATTGTTCTACGACTATGGACTGGTGATCGACGCGCGCTACACCAAGAAGCTCAAGAAGGAATTCGAGTGCCGCTGCGGCAGCCCGAAGTGCCGCGGGACCATGCTGGCGCCGAAGGCAAAGAAAGGCCGGTAACAATGCCAGCCGCGGCGCAGATGCCGGATCTGCGCCGCAGCTTGATGCGGTTCAGGCGGCGCCCGCCGCCTCGCATGGAATGCGGATCACAAAACGCATGCCGCGCGCCTCAGCCTGCTCGCCGGTGGTGGGCACATCCTCGATACGGATGGTGCCGTGATGCAGCCCGATGATTTCATGCACGATCGCCAGCCCCAGGCCGGCGCCGCCGGGCGGTTGCGCCGGCGCATTGGGGCCCGGCGTATGGTCGCCCCGGAAGAAGCGCTTGAAGACTTCCTCGCGGCGCGCCAGGGCGATGCCAGGCCCGTTGTCTTCCACCATCACGACCGCCATGCCGCGATGGCCAAGTGCCTCGCCGCCGGCACGCACGGTGATGCGTCCGCCGGGCGGCACATATTTCACGGCATTGTCGATCAGGTTGCTGAGCGCTTCGCGCATCAGCAGCCGGTTGCCGCGCACGGTGGACGGTGCCGCGCCGGTAAAGGTGGGGCCGGGCAAGGTCTCGAAGCCCAGGTCGATCTGGCGCGCGAGTGCCTGCGGCGGGCGTGGTCCGTCACCGCGGGATCGTTCGACTGCACCGCGCGGTCGGCATGTAGCTTGACGGCGGTCAGCGGCGTGCGCAACTGGTGCGCGGCGTCGGCGATGAACTTGCGCTGCGCATCAAGCGCGTCGCGCAGCCTGGCCAGCAGCGCATTGAGCGCACGGATCAGCGGCTCCACTTCGGCCGGCACCTGGGTTTCATCGAGCGGCGCCAGCGAGCGCGCGGTCTGGCGATTGAGCTTGTCGGTGRGGATCTGCAAAGGCACCAGCTCTTCCTTGAGCACGTGCGAAAGGATCAGGCTGCCCACCACCAGCAGCAGGATCAGCGGCACCGACACCGACAGCAGGATCTCGTTGGCGGCGGTTTCGCGCCGGTCCAGCAACTCCGCCACTTCCACCACGATGGGCCCACGCGGGGCGCGGCCAGCCTCGCTGGTGGCCAGTTCGTCCGAAGCCGGGCTGGGCAGGTTGACCGGCAGCCGCACGGCGCGCACCTGGCGCCCGCTGAACCAGGCGTAGAACAGCCGCGCATCGTGCAGCGATGTCTGTCCGGTGCCGTAGCCCAGCCAGGTGTCCATGCCGCCGATCAGCCCGTCCGGGCCGTGGATGCGCCAGTAGATGCGGTCGGTGCCTTCGGCCTCGACCAGCGTCTGCGCGATCATCGGGATGTCCTGCTCCAGGCGCGGGCCGGCAATGCGGATCTGCTGGGCGATATTGTTGGCCACGCCGTACAGGGCGCGGTCGAATACCTGCGTGGTGTAGTGCGCGGCCAGCCAGTAGGAGAGCGAGCCGCTGGTCAGTACCAGCGCAAACAGCGGCGTGGCCAGCGCGCGCAGCAGGTGCACGCGCAGGCTTTGCGTGGAGGCGGTGCGCGCGGGTGCCGCCGCCGAGGGTTGTTCCGCCGCTGCGGCAGGCTTTCCGGATACGCCGCCAGCGGTGCCGGTCAGGCCCTCGGGCGGCTGGGGAGGACGTGGGCGCAGCCACATGGCGGGCTTGCTCTGTGCGCGGCGTCAGGTGCCGGCGCGAATCTGCAGCAGGTAGCCGAAGCCGCGCACCGTGACGATCTCCACGTCGCTTTCTTCCAGCTTCTTGCGCACGCGGTGCACATAGACTTCGATGGCGGTGTCGCCGACCGTGTCGCCGCCTTCGCCCGCGGGATGGGCGAAGGTGGCGAGGTGGTCCTGCAGCTGCGCCTTGCTGACCACGCGGCCCTGGCGCTGCAACAGCAGTTCCAGCACGGCGAACTCACGCGGGGAGAGTTCCAGCGGCTTGCCGTCGATAAACATGCGGCGGTCGTTGCCCGACAGGCGCAGCCGGCCCAGCCGCACGTCGCGCTCGGGCGCGGCCTCGCCATGCTGGCTGCGCCGCAGCAGCACGCGCACGCGTGCTTCCAGCTCCGGCAGGGCAAAGGGTTTGACGAGGTAGTCGTCGGCGCCGGCGTTCAGACCGGATAGCTTGTCTTCGAGCTCGTCGCGCGCAGTCAGGATGATGACGGGCGTGGTGCGGTTGCGGGCGCGGTAGCGCGCCAGCAGGGTCATGCCGTCGATGCCGGGCAGGCCCAGGTCGAGGATGACGAGGTCATGCTGTTCGCGCAGCAGGTGCTCGGTGGCGTAGACGCCGTCGTGCACCACGCGCACCTGATGGCCGGCCTGGGACAGGCCGGCTTCGACGCCACTGGCAATCTGGCGGTCGTCCTCGATCAGAAGGATACGCATGGGGGCAGGAGGAAGCTGGAAAGGAACGGGAAAGCAATAAACCGGTGCGTTGATTAACCGGTTAGCCACCGATTGTACAGGGCGGGGCCGCCTCCGACCTTTCGGTTTGCCTACAGTCCCCTGCGTTGCCGCATGCGGTGTGCTCAGGCTTTGGCCAGCGACGCGGCAGCGCGTTCGATAAAGCCCGCCAGGTCGGTATCGCGCCGGGTCAGGCCATTGGCGTCATGGGTGGACAGGGTGATATCGACCCGGTTGTAGACGTTGAACCATTCGGGATGGTGGTCGGCTTTTTCCGCCGCCAGCGCCACGCGCGTCATGAAGGCGAAGGCGGCGTTGAAGTCGGCAAAGGTAAAGCGCTTGTGGATCGCGTCGCGGTCTTCGACGAGGCTCCAGCCGGGCAGGGCAGCCAGCAGCGGTGCACGTTCTTCCAGCGAAAGGGGCACGAGGGGCGCAGGGGACATGATGGGCTCGATGGTCGGAAAGGGATAAGCAAAGGATGAAACCGGCCCGCCCGCGCAGCCTTCCAGCCTGTGCGACCTGGGTCGGGGCTGGGGGCCGGGCGGGCATGCCGTCATTGTTTCACAAAGTGCGTGCGTGGGCAGCCTGCAGCCGTTGTGCAAAGGCAGCCGGAGCCGGGATCAGACGTCGTCGCTGTCGGCCCAGCCTTCACGCGTGCCGCGGTTGAGCACGAGGTCGGTGGCGGCCACGTCGCCGGCGCCCAGCGTGGGCAGCGCGCGCAGTTCCTCGTAGAGCGGCGCGAAATCCGGGCGGGTAGCGTCGAACAGCTGGTCGAAGCTGTCGATCACGAAGTACGTCTTCTGGAAGGTGTCGATGCGGTAGCGCGTGCGCATGATGCGGCGCACATCGAAGCCGATGCGGTTGGGGCTGGCCGAATCCAGGCTGTAGATCGACTCGCCCTGGCTCGACAGGATCCCCGCGCCGTAGATGCGCAGGCCTTCCGGCGTGCGGATCAGGCCGAACTCCACGGTGTACCAGTACAGCCGCGCCAGCATGTCGAGCGCGCCCAGCGAGGCGGCCTTGAGCCCGCCCTTGCCGTAGGCTTCCATGTAGTTGGCGAAGACCGGGTTGATCAGCAGCGGCACGTGGCCGAACACGTCGTGGAAGCAGTCGGGCTCCTGCAGGTAGTCGAGCTGCTCGGGCTTGCGCATCCACCAGCTGGCGGGAAAGCGCCGGTTGGCCAGGTGCTCGAAGAACACGGCATCCGGCACCAGGCCGGGCACCGCCACCACCTGCCAGCCTGTGGCGCGCATCAGGGTCTCATTGAGCTGGTCGAAGCTGGGTACGCGGTCGCGCTCCATGCCCAGCGTGGACAGGCCCTGCAGGAATTCGTCGCAGACGCGGCCGCGCAGCATGGTGGCCTGGCGGTCGTACAGCTTGCGCCATACCGCGTGGTCGGTCTCGGTATAGCGCTCCAGCGGCTGTGCGATGGTGAAATCGTCGCGCAGCGCCTGGCCGGACAGCAGGCCGGCGTCGAACTGCTCTTTCAGCTTATCGGTCAGGGTGCCGGCAAAGCTGGCTTGGGCGTTGCTTGCCTGGGTGGCGGTAGCCATGGCGTCCATGATGTCTTATCTCCTGCAGATTTACCGCACAGTTTAGCGAGGAGATGACGCAGATGGCCCGCAAAAACGGCTTACTTTCGTATAGTGATGCATTGAGCGCGCAAGAATTTGTTATTTTATGCGTGAAATCTGCGCGGGTGCGTTGCTGCCGACAATCGGCGCGCCGCCACCAGGCCGGGAGGGTTAGCATTCCTTCCGGCGTAGTGCACAACAAGAAGCGATTCTGACTCGACTAACGCGATCGAAGCGACCCAACCATGATCAACCTCGACCCATTCGACCTCGCGCTGCTGGCGGCGTTGCAGACCGACGGCCGTTCCACCCACCAGCAGCTCGCCGAGCGCATCCATCTTTCACCCAGCCAGATCGGGCGGCGCCTGGCGCGGCTGGAAGCCGACGGCGTCATCACCGGCTACCGCGTGGTGCTGTCGCCGCCGGCGCTCGGCCTCGGCGTGCTGGTCTTTACCAGCGTCAAGCTGGCCCACCATGGCGATACCATCGTCGAGCGCTTTCGCGAGGACATCCTGCTGCTGGAGGAGGTGCAGGAGTGCTACTCCGTGGCCGGCGAGGCCGACTACCTGCTGCGCATCATGGTGCCGGACCTGCCGACCCTGGCCGAATTCACCATGAAGAAGCTGATGCGCGTGCCAGGCGTGGAGAGTGTGCGGTCCAACATTGTGCTGACCGCGCTCAAGCGCGACGGGCCGCTGCCGCTGTCGCATTTGCGATAGCCATCGGGCCCGCGCGTCCTGCGCGGACTTGCACTTGCCATCGGCGCATGTCACCCTCGCCGGGTGCCGTAAACGGGAGGGTCAGGATGACGCAGATCGTCGCTCGGATGGACAAGCGTGCGAAACGTGGTGAGTACTGGTGGGCCGGGTGGACCGCAGCGGCTTGCCTGCAGGTTGTGTTGGCGACGATGCCAGGTTCGGGCCAGGCCGCGCAGATTGCGCGCTTCTCGCCGGAGGGCGAGGTCTCGCGCGTGCGGCAGGTGGCGATCCGGTTCGACGAAGCGATGGTGCCGCTGGGCGACGCACAGGCAAGCCCGCCCGCGGTGGTGTCCTGCAGCGGCAGCGCAATCGCCGGACAGGCGCGCTGGATCGACGCGAAGAACTGGGTGTTCGATTTTGCGCGCGACCTGCCGCCCGGCGTCAAATGCGCGGTGCGCATTGTCGCGGGCCTGAAGAGCGAGGCAGGCAAGGCCTACGCCGGCAAGCCGGAGTACCGCTTCGAGACCGGCGGCCCGACCGTGGTGACGGCGCGGCCAGGTGGCGGCCAGATCGAGGAAGACCAGGTATTCGCGTTGCGCTTCAACGGGCCGGCCACCGCCGACTCGGTGCGCAGCGCCGCATGGTGCCAGGCTCAGGGCCTGGGCGAGCGCATTCCGGTGCGGCTGCTGGGCGGCAAGGAACGCGAGGCCGTGCTGGCCGCGCTGCACTGGAAGCTGAAAGCCGGCGAGGCCGACACCGTGCACCTGCTGGCCTGCCAGCAACGCCTGCCGTCCGGCGCGCGCATGCAACTTGTGCTGGGCGGCGGCATTGCCACGCCGTCGGGCCTGGCCACGCGCGACGAACGGCGCTTCGACTACACCGTGCGCGAGCCTTTCACCGCCAGCTTTACTTGCGAACGCGAA
This sequence comes from Cupriavidus sp. 05N39, assembly GCF_056397325.1. Classification (NCBI taxonomy): domain Bacteria; kingdom Pseudomonadati; phylum Pseudomonadota; class Betaproteobacteria; order Burkholderiales; family Burkholderiaceae; genus Cupriavidus; species Cupriavidus sp. 05N39. Next base: position 21,231 of record NZ_JBFTNE010000015.1, on the reverse strand, counting down.
CGCGCGCAGTCGCCTTGCACGCCGTTGCGCCCGATCTCGCTGTCGTTCTCGGCACCGATCTCGCGCAAGGATGCCGAGCATATCCTGCTCAATACGCCGAAAGGTCCGCGGGCTCCGCAATTCGAGCCGGGCGCGGCGCGCGACGCGCCCGTCAGCAGCGTCACCTTCACGCCGCCCTTTGCCGAGAAGACCGAGTTCACGCTGTCGGTACCTTCCGGCCTGAAGGACGACAGCGGCCGCGTGCTGTCCAATGCCGACCTGTTCCCCCTCAAGGTGAGCACGGCCGCGATGCCGCCGCTGGCCAAGTTCCCGGCCGCGCCGTTCGGCGTGCTTGAGCGTTTTGGCGAGCTGCCCAAGGGCAAGTCGCCGGCCGACTTCCCGGCGCTGTTGCCGGTGACGCTGCGCAATGTCGAAGCCGACCTGCCCGCGCTGGGCGTGCGCGCGCAAGCCGGCACCGTGCGYCGCCTCAAGGTGGATGACGACGGCGCCGTGCTGCGCTGGTACGGGCTGGTGCGCCGGCTGCACGAGAGCAGCTGGACCCGGAGCGAACTCGATGCCATTCTCGCGGGCCGGTCGCCGTCCGCCGTCAACAACCCGCGCAATGCGCCTTCCATCGAGACCCGTTCGATCTCGCTGCTCGATGGCGCGGCCGGCGCGCGCAAGCTTGCCATTCCGCAATTGTCGGAGCCGGGCGGCAAGGCGCCGCGGCCGTTCGAGGTGGTGGGCATTCCCTTGCCCGAAGCCGGTTTTCATGTGGTGGAAATCGCTTCGCCGATGCTCGGCGAGGCACTGCTCGGCAAGCCGGCGCCGATGTACGTGCGCACCGCCGCGCTGGTGACTAACCTTGGCGTGCATTTCAAGCTCGCGCGCGGCCCCGGCAAGATGACCGCGCTGGCCTGGGTCACCACGCTCGACGACGGCAAGCCGGTGGCCAATGCCGCCGTGGCGCTGCGCGATTGCAGCGGCAAGCTGCTGGCATCGGGCCGCACCGATGTCGCCGGGCTGGCCAGTTTCAACGGCGTGGACGACGTGCGCGAACGCAGTTGCGACGACACCGGGCTATCAGGCTATTTCGTCTCCGCCCGCATTGCCGCGGACCATCCGCAGGCGCGCGGCCAAGCCGACATGGCCTTCGTGATGTCCGGCTGGAACCAGGGCATCGAGAGCTGGCGTTTCAACGTGCCCACCGACACCAGCGTGGTGCCGGATGTGCGCGCCCATACGATCTTCGATCGCACCTTGCTGCGTGCTGGCGAAACGGTGTCGATGAAGCACGTGATCCGCACCGAGACCGCGAATGGTTTCGCGCTGCCGCCGGCAGGCGATCCCTTGCCGGAGAAGATGGTCATCCTTCACGAAGGCAGCGGCCAGACCTACGAGCAGCCGGTGCAGTGGCGCACCACAGCCACCGGCGGGCGCAGCGCCGAGAACACCTTCGCGATTCCGCAGGCGGCCAAGCTGGGTATCTACTCGGTATCGTTCAGCGATGCGAAGGATCGCGTGCTGGACAGCGGCAGCTTCCGTGTCGAGGCGTTCCGCCTGCCGGTGCTGGCGGGGACGCTCAAGGCGGGCAGCGGCGGGGCGCTGGTGGCGCCGCCTGAGGTGCCGCTCAACCTGGAAGTGCACTACGTATCGGGCGGCGGCGCGGCGGGCCTGCCGGTACAGGTGTCGGCACTGCTGCGCGACAAGTACGTGCGCTTTGCCGACTACGACGGTTACGCATTCGATGCGCCGCGCAAACCGCGCAAGGACAGCGGCGGCGACGAGGACGAAAGCGAGGACGGTGCCGCGCAGCGCGAAGAGGCGCAGAAGCTGGTTGCCGACAAGCTGCCGCTCAAGCTGGACAAGAATGGCAGCGGCACGCTGAACCTCAAGAACATGCCCAGGCTGGATGCGCCCAAGGACCTGGTGGTGGAATCGGGCTTTGCCGACCCCAACGGCGAGATTCAGACGCTACGGCAAACCGTGCCGCTGTGGCCGGCTGGCGTGGTGGCGGGGATCCGCACGGAGAGCTGGGTTTCGGTCAGGCAGAAACTCCTCGTACATGCCGTGGCGCTCGATCCGCAAGGGCGGCCGCAGGCCAACGTGCCGATCGCCCTGCGCGCGCAACTGCGCATCACCACGTCTGTGCGCAAGCGCGTGGTGGGCGGTTTCTATCGCTACGACAATCGCAACGAGAGCAAGGATCTCGGCAGCGTGTGCGAGGGCAGGACCGACGCGCAAGGCCGCATGCAATGCGAGGTTTCGTTGCCCGAGGCCGGACAGGTGGAGCTGATCGCGCAGGCCAGGGATAACGCGGGGCGCGTATCGCAGGCGGCTACCTCGGTGTGGGTGACGCGGCAGGGCGAACTGTGGTTCGGCGGCGAGAACAACGACCGCATCGATCTGCTGCCCGAGAAGAAGGCGTACGCGCCGGGCGAGACCGCGGTGTTCCAGGTGCGCATGCCGTTCCGCCACGCCACCGCGCTGGTGGCGGTGGAGCGCGAGGGCGTGCTGGAAACCAGCGTGGTGGAGCTCAACGGACGCGATCCCACCGTGCGGGTCAAGATCAGGCCGGAGTGGGGGCCCAATGTGTATGTGTCGGTACTGGCGCTGCGCGGACGCTTGCGCGAGGTGCCCTGGTATTCCTTCTTCACGTGGGGCTGGCGCCAGCCGGGCGAGTGGTGGCAGGCGTTCCGCAGCGAGGGCCGCGAGTATGCCGCGCCCACCGCGCTGGTCGATCTGTCCAAGCCGGCGTTCCGCCTCGGGCTGGCGGAGGTCCGCGTGGGCAACGAAGGCTACAGGCTTGATGTGAAGGTGACGCCGGACAAGACCAGTTATCCGGTGCGCGGCAAGGCGCAGGTGGCGGTGCAGGTGAAGCTGCCCGACGGCAAGCCCGCGGCCAATGGCGAAATCGCGCTGGCCGCTGTCGATGAAGCGCTGCTGGAGCTGATGCCGAACACAAGCTGGAACCTGCTCGACGCCATGCTGCGGCGGCGCAGCTACGGCGTGGAGACCGCTACCGCGCAGATGGAAATCATCGGCCGGCGCCACTACGGACGCAAGGCGGTGCCGGTCGGCGGCGGCGGCGGCAAGAGCCCCACGCGTGAGCTGTTCGATACCTTGCTGCTGTGGAACCCGCGCGTGCAGCTCGACGGCGATGGGCGGGCCACGCTGACGGTGCCGCTTAACGATTCGCTCACGCGCTTCCGCATCGTCGCCGTGGCGGACCTGGGCGTGAGCCGCTTTGGCAGCGGCAGTGCCAGCATCGCCGCCACGCAGGATCTGCAACTGATTTCGGGCCTGCCGCCGCTGGTGCGCGAGGAGGATCGTTACCGCGCGATGTTCACCTTGCGCAACACGACGCAGCGCGCTATGACGGTGCAGGCCGTGGCGCGCGTCAGTCCGCCGGGGCAGTCCGGACAGTCTCAGGCGCTGCCGGCGCAGACCGTGGAGATTCCCGCCGGCGAATCGCGCGAGACCGGCTGGGACGTCAGCGCGCCGCTGTTGGCAGCGGGATCGCTGGTGCAGGAGGGCACGGTGCAGTGGGAGGTGGAAGCCACCGAGACCGGCAAGGCCGCCGGCGCCAGCGACCGCGTGAAGCTCTCGCAGCAGCTGGTGCCCGCGGTTCCACTTACCGTGCAGCAAGCCACGCTGGCGCAACTGGCGCCGGATCTGTCGGTGCCGGTGCGTGCGCCGCAGGGCGCGCTCGCGGACGCCACGGGCCAGCCTCGCGGTGGCCTGCAGGTGAACCTGCAAGCTTCGTTGGCGGGCGGCATGCCGGGCGTGCGCGACTGGTTCCGCAATTATCCGTTCTCGTGCCTGGAGCAGCGCGCCTCGCGCGCGGTCGGGCTGGGCGATGCGGTGCAGTGGAACGCGCTGACGGCGCAGTTGCCGGGCTATCTCGACGACGACGGGCTGGCCGCGTATTTTCCGCTGCAAAACGAGGGGAATGCCGGCAGCGAAGTGCTGACCGCATACCTGCTGGCCGTGTCCGACGAAGCCGTGCGCGCGGGCCTGCCGCTGCGCCTGCCCGACGAGACGCGCGAGCGCATGGAACGCGGGCTGGCCGCCTTCGTCGAGGGCCGCATCAAGCGCGAACGCTGGGCGCCCACGCAGGACCTGGAAGTGCGCAAGCTGGCCGCGCTCGAGGCGCTGTCGCGCAACGGGCACGCGCAGGCACGCATGCTCGGGTCGATCCAGATCCTGCCCGCGCAGTGGCCGACCTCGGCGTTGCTCGACTGGATCGCCGTGCTGTCGCGCGTGCAGGATATCCCGCAGCGCGACGAGCGGCTGGCGCAAGCGCAGCAGATCCTGCGTTCGCGGCTGACAGTGCAAGGCACGCGGCTGGCGTTCTCCACCGAGCGCGACGACAACTGGTGGTGGCTGATGAGCGGCGGCGATTTCAATGCGGCGCGCCTGCTGTCGCTGTCGCTCGACCTGCCCGGCTGGAAGTCGGAAAGCGCGCAACTCGCAACCGGCCTGCTCGGCCGCCAGATGCGCGGCGCCTGGGGCACCACCACGGCCAACGCGTGGGGCGCGCTGGCGATCACGCGCTTTGCGCAAGCCTTCGAGAAGACGCCGGTGGCGGGCGCGACGCGCGTGACGCTGGAGGGCGTGCCCGAGGCCACGCGCAGCTTCGACTGGGTGCGCGCCGCGAAGGTCGATGGCGTGGCCGGAGGCAGCGTCAGCCTGCCGTGGCCGCGCGCGGGGGTTGCCGCCAACTTGCGCGCCGGCCAGGAAGGCGCGGGGAAGCCCTGGGCCACGGTGCGCGCGCTGGCGGCGGTACCGCTGGCCTCGCCGCTGTCGGCGGGCTACCGCATTACGCGCAGCGTGACGCCGGTGGATCAGGCGGTGGCGGGCAAATGGTCGCGCGGTGACAGCTATCGGGTGAAGCTCCAGATCGACGCTCAGGCCGATATGACCTGGGTGGTGGTGAGCGATCCGGTGCCTGCCGGCGCCACCATCCTCGGCAGCGGCCTCGGGCGCGATTCGGAGATCGCCTCGCGCGGCGAGCGGCGCAAGGGGGCATGGCCCGCATTCACCGAGCGCACGCCGCAGGCCTTCCGCGAGTACTACGCCTACATGCCGCGCGGCAGCGCCACGGTGGAATACACCGTGCGGCTGAACAACGCCGGCGAGTTCGCGTTGCCGCCCACGCGGGTGGAGGCGATGTACGCGCCCGATGTGTTCGGCGCGCAACCCAATGCCAGACTGACCGTAGGAGCACGCCCTTGAGCTGGCTTGCGATGATGATGCCCGCGCGGGTGCGCGAATGGTGGCTGGCAGGCACGATGGCCGGGCTGGTCTACGGCGGCCTGCTGGTCACTGTGGCGATGGATTCGCCGCCCGGTGCGCCGTTGAATGGGCAGATTGCCTTCCAGCCGGTATGGAAGACGGCGATGGCGCTGCTGCTGGTGCGCGCGGCGCATTTCCACCCGCCGCGCCGCGAGCGGCGCTGGCTGATGGCGGCGCTGCTGTTCTCGGCGATCGGAGACTTCCTGCTGGCGATGCCGTGGCTGTCGTTCTCCTTTATCGGCGGGTTGGGGGCCTTCCTGATCGCGCACTTCGCTTACCTTGGCTTGTTCTTGCCGATGGCGGGCGACTGGCGGGCGCATCGCCTGCTCGCCTGCGGCATGGTGCTGGGCGCGGCCGGCGTCATGCTCGGGCGCTTTTGGCCCAACCTGGGCACGCTGGTGGTGCCGGTCTCGGTTTATGTGGTGGCGCTGGCGTCGATGGTTTGCGCCGCGCTGGTGGCGAAGCTGCCGACGGCGCTGGCGGCTATCGGCGCGGTGTTCTTCGCCGTGTCCGACGGTTTGCTCGGCAGCGCGCGTTTCCTGGTGCCGTTCGATACCTTCGCGCTTGGCATCTGGTGGACTTACGCGGTCGCGCAGGTGTTGCTGGTGGCCGGCGTGGTAGCCAGGCGAAGCGAATGAACGCAAGCCGGTACGCCGTGCGCGCCGTCCTCCTCGCTGCCTGCGTGGCGAGCGCGCAGGCGCATGCACTACCCACCTTCGATAGCGTTCGCGCAAGCTGGCGCAGCGCCGACGTAGTGGTGCTCGACCGCCACGGCGAGCCTTTGTCGCGCGTGCGCGACGACTTCCGGGCGCGGCGCGGCGACTGGGTCACGCTGGCGGAGATTTCGCCAGCGGTGCGCACCGCCATCGTGCTGTCCGAGGACCGGCGCTTCTATGCGCATAGCGGTGTCGACTGGCAGGGTGTGGCCGCCGCCGCGTGGGCCAATCTGTGGAACACGCGCACGCGCGGCGCGTCCACCCTGACCATGCAGCTCGCGGGCCTGCTCGACGAAGACCTGCGGCGTGCCGAGGGCGGGCGCAGCGTGAGCCAGAAGATGGCGCAGGCCGTGCGCGCCGCGGCGCTGGAGCGCAGCTGGAGCAAGGACCAGATACTCGAGGCCTATCTCAACCTGGTGCCGTTCCGCGGCGAGCTGGTGGGATTGTCCGCGCTGTCGCAGGCGCTGTTCGGCAAGTATCCCAGCGGGCTCGACGCACGCGAGGCGGCGCTCGCGGTGGCGCTGGTGCGCGCGCCCAATGCACGCGCGCCACAGGTGGCGCAGCGCGCCTGCGGCATCCTGCGCGAACAGCAGTTGCCCAAGGCGTGCGACGGGCTGGACGGCTTTGCGCAACTGGCGTTGCTGCGCAGTGGCGGCGGTGCGGGCAGCGCATCTGCATCCTCCGCACAGGCGTCGGCCCTGGCGCCGGATCTCGCACCGCATCTGGCGCGCCTGCTGGTCGCGCAAGCGCGTGCCGCGGGCACCGTACCGCCCACCATCACATCCACCCTCGATGCCGGCTTGCAGCGTGCCGCTTCGCGCAGCCTGGACCGTCATCTGCGCGAACTCGCCGGACGCAACGTGGAAGATGGCGCGGTGGTGGTGATCGACAATGCCAGCGGCGACGTGCTCGCCTACGTCGGTTCGTCAGGCGTCCTGTCGGCGGCCGCGCAGGTCGACCACGCGGCGGCGCCGCGCCAGGCCGGCTCCACGCTCAAGCCTTTTCTGTACGAGCAGGCGCTCGAGGCGCGGCGGCTGACCACGGCATCCCTGCTCGACGACCGGCCGGTCAACCTGCCTACCGGCGGGGGCGGCGGGCTCTATGTGCCGCAGAACTATGACCGCCAGTATGCGGGTTGGGTCAGCATGCGCGCGGCGCTGGCTTCCTCGCTCAACGTCCCCGCGGTGCGCACGCTGGTGATGGTGACGCCGCATCGATTCCACCAGCGCCTGACGGCGCTCGGGTTGCCGCTTGCTCAGGCTGGCGACTACTATGGCTACAGCCTGGCGCTGGGCAGCGCCGACGTACCGCTGGCCGCGCTCACCAATGCGTATCGCGCATTCGCCAACGGCGGGCGCTACGCCCCCGCGCGATGGCGCACCGATGCGGCGCCCGGGGCGGCGCGCGCCGTGATGTCGCCGGCTGCCAGCTACCTGGTGGCGGACGTGCTGTCGGACCGCCACGCGCGGGCGCGCACGTTCGGTCTCGACAGCCCGCTCACCACGCGCTTCTGGACCGCGGTCAAGACGGGTACGTCGAAGGACATGCGCGACAACTGGTGCGTGGGCTGGTCGCAGCGCTACACCGTGGGGGTGTGGGTGGGCAATGCCAGCGGCGCGAGCATGCACGAGGTGTCGGGCGTGTCCGGCGCGGCGCCGGTGTGGCACGAAATCATGGACGCGTTGCACCGCTCGGTGCCGAGCGTGGCGCCGGTCATGCCCGCGGGCGTGGAACGTGTACCGCTGCGCTTTGCCGATGATCTCGAACCCGCGCGCGACGAAGTCTTCCTGGCCGGTACGGCATTGCGCATGGTCAACCTGGCCAGCGCGGATAGCGCGCGCGGCGCCGCGCGTACGGACAAGCAGGGCGGCAGCCAGGATCGCGCAGCCGCCATTGCAAGTCCCGCCGACGGCACCGTGTTCGCGCTTGATCCCGATATCCCGCCGACGGCGCAGCGTGTGTGGTTCCACGCCGAAGGGGTCAGCGGGCAGACCGCGCAGCGCGTCAGCTGGCGCATGGACGGCAAGCCGCTGGGGCGTGGAGGGCAACTGGCCTGGCTGCCCTGGCCGGGCCGGCACCAGGTGGAACTGCTGGATGCCGCCGGCAAGGTGGTGGACCAGATCGGCATCGAGGTGCGCGGCGCGGTGGCGAAGGCGCCGCTGACTATGCCGGCTCCGGCGCGGATCCGGAGCGATGCGGCAAGCGTGAATGACTCAGGAAGCCGAACACCAGCGCCGCCGACACCACGGTGATTGCCGCGAGGATATACAGCAGCAGGTGGAATGCGTCGCCGTAGCCTTGCACCAGCGCGTGCTGGCCGGCTTGGGGCAGCAGGGACATGGCGCGCGGCAGGTCGCCCATGGCGAGCCGGTGGGCGGCTTCCGGCAGTGCTGTGGCAGGCCCGGCGATGGGCAGGCCATGCAGCCTGGACTCGGCGAGCCCCGCGAGCGTGGCGCCGACGATGGCCAGCGCAATGCCTTCCCCGGCGACCCGCGTCGTGTTGAAGATGCCTGTGGCCATGCCGGCGCGCTCCCTGGGCACCACGCTCACGGCCAGGCCATCCATCAAACCCCAGGGCAGGCTGATGCCAAGCCCAATGGTCAGCATGGGCAGCACCAGCGCCGCGCCTGGCTGGCCGGGCGCGCATTGCGCCAGCCACAGCAAGCCGCCGGTGCAGACCAGCAAGCCCAGGCCTGAGATGAATCCCGCCGCGAGCCAGCGCGTCAGCTGGCCAGCCAGCAGCGGCACCACCAGCATGGGGGCGGAGAGGGCAATCATCATGCGGCCCGCTTCCATCGCGCTGTAGCCCTCGATGCCGATCAGGCGGATGGGGAGCAGCACTTGCAGCACCACGTAGGAATACGCTGGCGCGGCGGCGAGGAATTGCACGCCGACAAAGCGCGGATAGCGAAACAGCGACAGGTCCAGCATGGGTGCGCGCACGCTCCGTTCGATGACGATGAACGCCGCCAGCAGTACCACCGCGCCCGTCAGCTGGATGACCACCGGCGGGCTGCTCCAGCCGTTCTCCGGTGCGCTCAATACGGCATAGGTGAACAAGGCCAGCGCGCCCGTGAAGGTGGCCGCACCCGGCCAGTCGAGCCCGGTGGCGGCGGGGTCGCGCGACTCGCGCATGCAGCGGGCGCCCGACACCAGCGCGCATGCGGCGATCGCGGTTGCGCTGAGAAACACTGAGCGCCAGCCATGGTGCTGGATCAGGAATCCGGCTAGTACGGGGCCGAACGCCAGTCCGACGCCGAAGGTGGTGCCCAGCAAGCTGAAGGCGCGGGTAGCGGCCTGGCCCTCGAACTCTTGCGCCAGTGCTGCCACACCGCCGGACAATGCCGCGGCGCCGGCTACCCCCTGCGCTGCGCGCAGGAAGGCGAGCCAGGTGGTGTCGGGTGCCGCGCTCAGGGCCAGGGAGGCGAGTCCGAAGCCGGCGATGCCTGCGATGAAGATGCGCTTGCGTCCAAAGCGGTCCGCCAGTGCGCCGGCGGCCATCAGGCAACTCCCAAAACTCAGCATAAAGGCGTTGGTGACCCAGCTCAGCGCGATGGGGCTGCCGCCAAGGTCATCGGCAATCGCCGGCAACGCCACGGCGGGCCCGGTGAAGCTCAGCGGCATGGCCAGTGCCGCAAGGCAGACAGCGCCCAGGATCAACAGTTTTTGCGCGGTCTTGCGCACGGCGGGCTGTGCAGGTGTGCTCATCGGAAGTCCGTGTCGGGAGGCGAGGGGAGCGGGCACGTTCGATAGCCGACAGCGCCACTCCGCGAAAGTGCACTGATGATAGGATCGCTTTAATGTTGCTTAAAGCACCGTGATTTCCGCTAATAACGGACAAAAATTCTCTAATGGCCCGGTATGGATAGTCTCAGCGGTTTGTATGCCTTCGTGCGCGCAGCGGAGTCGCGCAGTTTCGTCGCCGCAGGGCGGCTGCTCGGCGTATCGTCATCCGCCATCGGCAAGAGCGTGATGCGGCTCGAATCCCGGGTCGGCATTCGCCTGTTTCACCGCAGCACGCGCCAGATCAGGCTGACGGAGGAGGGCGAGCTCTTCTTCGAGCGCTGCCGGCGCATCCTCGGCGAAATCGATGAAGCCGAACTCGAGTTGACGCGGCTGAAGGAGGCGCCGCGCGGCCGGTTGCGCATCAGCGTCCCGGCGATCGGCTATCGCCTGCTGCTGCCGGACCTGGCCGCGTTCTGCGCGGCTTATCCGGAGATCGAGTTCGACCTGGACTTCAGCGACCGCATGGTCAATGTGGTCGAAGAGGGCTTCGACATGGTGATCCGCAGCGGCGAACTGTCGGATTCCCAACTGATGGCCAGACGCCTGCGTCCATTCCGTTTTGTGGTTTGTGCTTCGCCCGGGTATTTTGCGAGTCGCGGCATGCCGCGGCTGCCGAAGGACCTGGAGCAGCACGCATGCCTGCGCTACCGGTTTCCCTCCAGCGGGAAACTCCAGGACTGGGTGCTGGTGGAGGATGCCGGTGCTGAGGCATTACGGTTGCCGGCCGCCTTCGCGTTGAACAATATCGAAGCCGTACTGGCTGCCGCAATCGACGGCCTGGGCATTTGCTATGTGCCGGATTTTGTCGCGCAAGACGCGCTGCGCGACAAGCGCCTGGAAACCACGCTGGACGAATACAACGTGGTCCAGGGTACGTTCTGGATGCTGTGGCCATCGAGCCGGCACATGCTGCCGAAGCTTCGGGTGCTGGTCGACTTCCTGTCCTGGCGGGAGGGTCAGGCTTGATCGTGAAGTTGTGCTTGGCTGGGGCCCGCCATGGTCCGCGGGGGTTCCCCTCGGCCCTGGCTGCATGGGCATGAGCAAGTTGACGGTGCCCATGATGATGGAATTTTTATTCGTGATATCAATCACGTGGCATCTAATTTAATCAATGATATTAATACGGGTGATGTACGTAGACCGCATCGCAGTAGCGGGTACGCGTTACCCAGGTGGCGAGTTCGCCGATAATCCAGCATCGCGAACCGCCTCCAGAGTTATCCGCCATGTCCCTTGCCCTGCTCGACGCCGCCCAGACCGCGGCCCGCCTGCCGTATCCCGCGCTGGCCCGCGCCATTGCCGGCATGCTGGCCGAACTGCGCGCCGGCACGGCCATGGCGCCGCCACGCATTGCCTTGCCGGTGGGCGATGCGGCCGGTGGCGAAGGCACGCTGCTGGTGATGCCGGCGCGTAACCGAGAACTGGTGATGACCAAGAACATCACCGTGCACCCCGGCAATCCGCGGCGCGGCCTGCCCAATATCCTCGGTGAAGTGGTGGTGGCCGACGCCCATACCGGGCGCCGGCTGGCGCTGCTGGACGGTCCCACCGTGACCGGCCGGCGTACCGCCGCCGTGTCGCTGCTGGCGGCGCAGACCTTCGCCCCGGAGCCCGGCGGCGAACTGTTGATCATTGGTGCCGGCGTGCAGGCCCAGACGCATCTGGAAGCCTTTGTGGCCGGGCTGACGCCGCGTCGCGTGTGGTTGCATTCGCGCACGGCCGCCAAGGCCGAAGCCCTCGCCGCGCACGCGCGCACGCTCGGTGTCGAGGCGCAGACGGTGGCGGACGTGAGCGCCGTGCTGCCGCGCGTGTCGATGGTGGTGACCGTGACGTCCAGCCTGACCCCGGTGCTGCCGGACCTGGATAGCGGCTTGTGGCGCGACGAGCATTTCATTGCCGCGGTCGGCGCTTTCCGCCCGGAGATGTGCGAGCTGCCACCGGCTTTGTGCCAGGCGGCTTCGGCGCATGGCCGGCTGCTGGCCGACACATCGTTCGGCATCGAGGAGGAGGCGGGCGACCTGCTGCAGGCGGGCATCGACTGGGCCACCGTGCAGCCCTTCGAGCAAGCCATCCTCGCCGCCGACGAACTGCGCGCGCGCAGGGGCAGCCCGCTGGTATTCAAAAGTGTCGGCTATGCCTTGTGGGACCTGGCCGCCTGTGTGCTGGCCAGCGCCGGACCCGAGGCGGGCAACCCGGCGGCCTGACACCTTCGTACTGTGCTTCGGGAGCCTCGCCGGCCGGTGGACTATGGGAATTCCCTTGTCCAAAGTAGGCCTATACCGCGCAGTAGGATTTTCGGCCGGCGGGCGTCGCATATTCGTTACAGTTTTGAACGCGATTTCGCCGTGATTTGTCGCTTTTTTAATGGTTAACCCGCACTTTAGGGTGAGCCTTCTACAAATGTGTTAAGCGCTTGAAACAGACGGGTCATACCAAGCAGGATAATGCGTGCCTCGGGTAGAGAATTAACTAGGAGTAAGAGGCATGTCCCATAAGAAGATCCTGCTGGCCAGCGTAGCCATGCTAATCGCCGGTGCCGCGCAAGCGCAAAGCGCCGGCAGCAACATCGTCAGCCTGGGCTGGTTCCGCGTGATGCCGACCAGCTCCGCCGACCCGCTGGTGGTCGATAGCATCAACGGTGCTCCCGTTGGCCTGACCGAGACCGGTACCAGCGCCAAGATCAAGTCCGCGGATACGCTTGGCATCGCGTTTACCCACTACTTTACGGACAATATCTCGGGTGAATTCGTGGCCGGCATCCCGCCGAAGCACGATGTGCAGGGCTCGGGGTCGTTTTCCAAGTACGGCACGCTGGGCAATGTGAAGCAATGGAGCCCGGCGCTGCTGGTGAAGTACCACTTCCTGGAAGCGAAGTCCAAGTTCCGCCCCTATGTGGGCATCGGCGTGAACTACACGTGGTTCACCGATGAGACCATCAGTAACCAGACGTTTGTGAAGTCCGAGTTCGGTCCGAAAGCCACGATGTCGGCCAGCGCCAAGAGCTCGTGGAACCCGGTCTTCAATATCGGCGCCAACTATGCCGTGACCGACAACTGGTTTGTCGGCCTGTCGGTTTCCTACCTGCCGCTGTCCAGCACCGCTACGCTGACTACGCAGAACGCCGGTCCGGCGGGCAATGCCACCGTGGTGTCGCACACCAAGATCAAGATCGATCCGGTAGTGACCTTCCTGAACGTCGGCTACCGCTTCTAAGCTGCCGTATCGCCAGAAAGCAAACGGGCGCCTCTCGCGAGGCGCCCGTTTTGTTTTCCGGGCAGCCGCGGGCCATGCCCGCGGTGCCAGCTTATGCGCTGGCTTTGACGGGATAGCCGGCCGCTTCAATCGCCTCGCGCAGCGCCTGGCTGCTTGCCGTGGCTTCGACCATAACCGCCTGCGCGGGAATGTCGGCCGACACCTTCGCGGCCGGATCGAGCGCCTGTACGGCGCGGGTGATGGCGCCCACGCAGTGGCCGCACGACATGCCTTCAACCTGGAACTGGATCATCTGGAATCTCCTGTAGGAAAGGATTCAATGAAAGCGTCCGGCGGCCCCGGAAAAAGCGTACCCACCGCTGCGCTGACCGGGCCGGACTGCATCTACCCCTGAAGTTTGCACCTTCCCACGGTGGCAAGCGCAAGGCCTTTTCGAAGCAAGGTCCGCTTGCGCGGGTGATTGAAGAGTGGCTTGTCTTCGCCCTTGACCTTCCCAGCATGGTAAGGTCCATCATGTGTTGGTCATCATTGAGGATCTCTTTCCTTCAGGCCATGCCCGCCAATTCCCAAGTTCTTCCCGTACCCGGCGCAGCGGCGAGCGCGCCGGCTTCCGAATGGCGCCTGCCGATCGGCGGCATGACGTGCGCCTCATGCGTGCGGCGTGTCGAAACCGCGCTGGGCAAAGTGCCTGGCGTGCGGCAGGTCGCCGTTAACCTCGCCACCGAAGAGGCCACGCTGCAAGCCGATAGCGCGGCGGTGTTGCCCGCCGCGGCCGAGGCGGTGAAGGCTGCCGGCTACGAGGTACCGCACCAGGCCATTGCCTTGTCCATCAGCGACATGACGTGCGCGTCCTGCGTGGCCCGCGTCGAGCGTGCCTTGAAAGCGGTGCCGGGCGTGGTGGATGCGCAGGTCAACCTGGCCACGGAGCAGGCCGAGGTCACGGTGCTGCGCGGTGCCGTGGACGCCGATGCGCTGGCCGCGGCGGTCGCGCGCGCCGGCTATGGCGCCGTGCCGGTGGGCGGCGAATTGCCCGCGGGCGCGGCAGGCGAGGGCTTCTGGTCCGGGCCGTGGCCGGTGGCGATCTCGGCGGCGCTGTCGCTGCCGCTGGTGGCGCCGATGGTGGCGCAATGGTTCGGCGTGCACTGGATGCTGCCGGCCTGGGTGCAATGGTTGCTGGCCACGCCCGTGCAGTTCGTCTTCGGCTGGCGTTTCTATAAGGCGGGCTGGAAGGCGGTGCGCGCGGGCGCCGGCAATATGGACCTGCTGGTCGCGCTCGGCACTTCGGCGGCCTATGGCTTGTCCCTGTGGCTGATGTGGCGCGGCGCGGACGGCATGCCGCACCTCTACTTCGAAAGCGCGGCGGTGGTCATCACGCTGRTGCGGCTGGGCAAGTGGCTGGAGACGCGCGCCAAGCGCCAGACCGCCGACGCCATCCGCGCGCTTGCCGCGCTGCGCCCCGATAGCGCGATCGTGCGTCGCGATGGCGGCGAAGTCACGGTGCCACTGGGCTTGGTACGGGTGGGCGACGAGATCGTGGTGCTGCCGGGCGCACGCGTGCCCGTCGACGCTCAAGTGATCGAGGGCAGCAGTCATGCCGACGAATCGATGCTGACCGGCGAGAGCCTGCCGGTGCCCAAGGAGCCTGGCACGCTGCTGACCGGCGGTGCCATCAATTACGAAGGCCGTCTGGTTGCGCGCACCGTGGCGGTGGGCGCTGAAACGGTGCTGGCCCGCATTATCCGCATGGTCGAGCACGCGCAGGCGGCCAAGGCGCCGATCCAGCGCATGGTCGACCGCGTCAGCTCGGTGTTCGTGCCGGTAGTGCTGGGTATCGCCATGGTCACGCTGCTGGGCTGGGGCGTGCTCGGCGGCAACTGGGAAGCGGCCTTGCTCAACGCGGTGGCTGTGCTGGTGATCGCCTGCCCGTGCGCGCTCGGCCTGGCGACGCCGACGGCGATCATGGCGGGCACCGGCGCGGGCGCGCGCGCCGGCATCCTGATCAAGGACGCCGAGGCACTGGAAGTGGCGCACCGGGTCAAGGTGGTGGCTTTCGACAAGACCGGCACGCTCACGGTGGGCAAGCCGGAAGTGGTGGCGCTGGCGGTGCCCGAAGGCGCCGGCGCGGACGAAGCGCAACGCTTGCTGGCACGCCTGGCCGCGCTGCAGGCCGGCAGCGAGCATCCGCTCGCGCATGCCGTGCTGGCGGCGGCCCGTGCGCGCGGCATCGAGGCGCCGACGGCTACCGATGTGCGCGCGCTGCCGGGCATGGGCCTGGCCGGCAAGGTGGACGGCGTGGCGCTGCAGCTCGGCAGCGAGCGCCTGCGTGCTTCGCTGGGCGCAGCACCGGGTACGCTCGGCGCACAGGCGCAAGCACTGCAGGACCAGGGGCGCACGGTGTCCTGGCTGATCGAGACGGGCGCGCAGGATGCGTCGCCTGCGCAAGGACTGCCGCGCGTGCTGGGCCTGGTCGCTTTTGGCGACGCCATCAAGCCCGGCGCGCGCCGCGCGATCGACCGGCTGCGTGCCGCTGGCGTGCGTACCGTGATGCTGTCCGGCGACAACAGGGGAGCCGCGGCACGCGTGGCCGAGACGCTCGGGCTGGACGAGGTGCAGGCGGAAGTGCTGCCGGCCGACAAGGCGGAGCGCGTCATCGGACTCAAGGCGGGTGGCACCGTGGTGGCGATGGTSGGCGACGGSMTCAACGATGCGCCGGCGCTGGCCGCTGCCGATGTCGGGATTGCCATGTCCACCGGCACCGACGTGGCCATGCATGCCGCCGGCATCACGCTGATGCGCGGGGATCCGGCGCTGGTGGCCGATGCGCTGGCGATCTCGCGCCGCACTGTGCGCAAGATTCGCGAGAACCTGTTCTGGGCCTTCTTCTACAATGTGATCGGTATCCCCCTGGCGGCAGCCGGCTTGCTGAACCCGGTGGTGGCCGGCGCGGCCATGGCATTCTCCAGCGTGAGCGTGGTCGGCAATGCACTGTTGTTGCGGCGCTGGAAGCCGGCGGGAGACAGAGCATGAATATCGGTGAAGCGGCACAAGCTTCCGGCGTCTCCGCCAAGATGATCCGGCACTACGAAGCCATCGGCTTGCTGGCGGCGCCGCCGCGCAGCGAGGGCGGCTACCGGCGCTACGACGAGCGCGCGGTGCACACCTTGCGCTTCGTGCGGCGTGCCCGTAATCTCGGGTTCTCGCTGGACGAGATACGCGGCCTGCTGTCGTTGTGGCATGACCGCGCGCGGGCCAGCGCCGATGTCAAGGCGCTTACCTTGCGTCACGTGGCGGAGCTAGAGCAGCGCATCGCCGAGCTGGCCGCCATGCGCGACACGCTGCGCCAGCTGGCCGAGGCCTGCAGCGGCGACGCGCGGCCCGATTGCCCGATCCTGGCGGATATGGCGCGGGCCGGCCTGGACGAGGCTGGCGGCGTGGCAATGCCTGATTGCCATCGCCATGCCCGTGAAGGGGACGGCACGGCGGCCACCTAGCCGCGCGGCGCCGGCCAGTGGAACCGTAGCGCCGTACCAGCACCACCGTAGCGGAACAGATATGGAGACCAATCGCATGGATCGACCGAGTACCGCTGCTCCCGCCGGGGCTCCCGCGAGCATTGCTGGCGGTGGTGCCGGCGAGGCCGGTGGCGCTGGTTCCGGCGCCGCGGCACCGGCGCGGCCTGTCGTTCCCTCTGAAAGCCGCCAGCGCATGCGTGACGGCACGGAGCTGCTGCTGCGTACCTGGCAGCCCGATCCCGACTCCTTTCCCGAGGCCACTGGCTCGCTCTTGCTGGTTCATGGCCTGGCCGAGCATTGCGGCCGCTACCAGCACGTGGCCGAGCTGTTGTGCGGCCTGGGCCTGCGCGTGCGCGCCTACGACCAGCGGGGCCATGGCGCCAGCGGCGGTCCGCGCATGGTGGCCGGGCACCCGGACGTGTTTGTCGACGACCTCACCGAAATCCACGATGCGGCCTTGAGCCAGTGGAAGGAACTGCCATTCCTGCTGGGCCATAGCATGGGCGGCCTGGTGGCGGCGCGTTTTGCCACGGCACGGGTGCGGCCCGTGCGCGCGCTGGTGCTGTCGTCGCCGGCGCTGGCATTGAAACTCTCCGCACCGATGCTGACGCTGCACCACATATTGCTGGCGCTGGCGCCGCGCCTGCGCGTGCCGAACCCGATCGACGCGCGCTACCTCTCGCACGATGCGGCGGTGGTGGCGCGGTATCGCGCCGATCCGCTGGTGCAGGGCACCATCAGCGCCAGCGTGCTCGAGACGTTCCTGCGCGGCATGGCGCAGGCGCAGGCCGATGCGATCTTGCTGGAAGCGCCCACGCTGATGCTCGTCGCGGGCGACGATCGCATCGTCGACCCGGCCGGTAGCCGCCGCTTCTGCGATAGTGCGCCGCGCGACCTGTGCGAAGCGCGCTGGTTCGATGGCGCTTACCACGAGATTTTCAACGAGGCCCAGCCGTTGCGCGGCGAGGTTTTTGCCGCGCTCGCCGATTGGCTGCGCAAGCATTTGCAGCCGCAGGCTGCGTGAGCGCATGATGCGTTGCCGGCTGCGGCTTCCTGAACCATTGCGCGCGGCCATGGCCCAAGTTCCGCAGCCCGCGCAGGGCCGCATGGTTTCGCAAGCCCGGCGGAGCGTTCCCGTGCGGGCCCATCTTCAACCCTTTCAAACGCGGCGCAAGGCCTGACAAGAAAAAGCATGGAGACTTACGACTACATCATCGTCGGCGCCGGTTCGGCCGGCTGCGTGCTGGCCAACCGCCTGACCCTGGACCCCGAGGTGAGCGTGTTGCTGCTCGAAGCCGGCGGGCGCGACGACTATCACTGGATCCATATCCCGGTGGGCTACCTGTATTGCATCGGCAACCCCCGCACCGACTGGATGTACCGCACCGCCGCGGAGGCTGGCCTGAACGGCCGCACGCTGGGCTATCCGCGCGGGCGCGTGCTGGGCGGCTCGTCGTCGATCAACGGCATGATCTATATGCGCGGGCAGCGCGAGGACTATGACGACTGGGCACGCCTGACGGGCGACGACGGCTGGCGCTGGGACAATGTGCTGCCGCTGTTCAAGCGCAGCGAGGACCATCATCGCGGCGGCGACGAATTCCACGGCGCCGGCGGCGAATGGCGGGTGGAAGGGCAGCGTCTGCACTGGGATATCCTTGAGCGCTTCATCGAGGCCGCCGAGCAGGCCGGCATCCCGCGCACCGACGATTTCAATCGCGGCGATAACTTCGGCGTGGGCTACTTCGAGGTCAACCAGCGCCGCGGCATTCGCTGGAATACCGCCAAGGCCTTCCTGCGCCGCGCGGCCGAACGGCCCAACCTGACCATCGTCACCGGCGCGCAGGTCAGCGCCCTGACGTTCGATGGACGGCGTTGCAGCGGCGTGGCCTATCTCGGCGGCGGCACGCCGTTCACGGTGGCGGCGCGCGAGGAGGTGATCCTGGCGGCGGGCGCGGTCAATACGCCGCAGCTGCTGGAGCTGTCCGGCGTCGGCCAGCCCGAGCGGCTGCGGGCGCTGGGCATCTCTGTGCGCCATGCGCTGCCCGGCGTGGGCGAGAACCTGCAGGACCACCTGCAACTGCGCAGCGTGGTGAAGGTGGAAGGCGTGCGCACGCTCAATACCCGCGCGGGCAGTTGGTGGGGCAAGCTCGGCATCGGCCTGCAGTACGCGGTCAACCAGAGCGGCCCGATGAGCATGGCGCCGTCGCAACTGGGCGCGTTCGCGCGCTCGGACGCTTCGTACGCGCGGCCCAATCTCGAGTACCACGTCCAGCCGCTATCGCTCGACAAGTTCGGCGATCCGCTCCATCGCTTCAATGCCTTCACGGCCAGCGTGTGCAATCTGCGCCCGACCTCGCGCGGCAGCGTGCATATCGCCGATCCGGACTTCCGCCATGCGCCGGTGATCGCGCCCAATTACCTGTCCACCGATGCGGACCGCAAGGTCGCGGCAGATTCGCTGCGGTTGACGCGGCGCATCGTGGCATCGCCGGCGCTGGCACCCTACAAGCCGCTGGAATGGCTGCCCGGCGCGGCCCTGCAGACCGACGAGCAGCTCGCTCAGGCAGCGAGCGAAATCGGCACCACTATCTTCCATCCGGTGGGCACCTGCCGCATGGGGCGTCCCGACGATCCGCAGGCGGTGGTGGACCAGCGCCTGCGCGTGATCGGCATCGATGGTCTGCGCGTGGTGGATGCCTCGGTGATGCCGCTGATCACCTCGGGCAATACCAACTCGCCCACCATCATGATCGCGGAGCGCGCCAGCGACATGATCCGCGAAGACCGGCGCCTGCGCGTGAGCGGCGTGGCCGGCAAGGTGGCGGGGGATGCTGTTTCCCCGGCGGAAGCCTCGCTCGCCGTCAAGGCGGGAGCCGCAACCCAGGCCTGAATGCGCCGGCATCGCAAAACTGACGCGAACCTGACACCAACCTGACATCTGGTTCATGTTTCATAATTAGTGCAAACCCGGATGTTTTGCGACGCAGCAGACGCACACAATAGACGCCGAGATGCCGTGCAGTACCGCTCACATTGGCGCGCCCTCCCCAGGGCGCGTCGCGCGTTCAGGGAGGGCGGGGCACGGCGGGTAGAAAAAGACAAGCGGCGCCAACGCCGCAGCAGCCACGGGGAGCGCAACTGGATTGGCGCGACCCGTGCCGTGGTGGTGCGACAGGCACCACAGTTCTGACCATTTGGCGGTGCCGACCAGAAGCCGGGGCCGCAGCAAGAGGGCGGGCAGGAGACCATGAATCAGCAAGACACGATCCTGGAAACGCGGAACCTCACCAAGGAGTTCAAGGGGTTTACCGCGGTGAGCGACGTCAACCTGCGGGTGAGCCGCGGGTCCATCCATGCCTTGATCGGCCCCAACGGCGCCGGCAAGACCACGTGCTTCAACCTGCTCACCAAGTTCCTAGAGCCGACGACCGGCACGATCCTGTTCAACGGCATCGACATCACGCGCGAGAAACCGGCGCAGATCGCCCGGCGCGGCGTGATCCGTTCGTTCCAGATCTCGGCCGTGTTCCCGCACCTGACGGTGCTGGAGAACGTGCGCATCGGCCTGCAGCGGCAGCTCGGCACGTCCTATCATTTCTGGCGCAGCGAGAACACGCTCGACACGCTCAACGGGCGCGGCATGGAGYTGCTCGATCAGGTCGGCCTGACCGACGTCGCGCAGACCGTGACCGTCAACCTGCCGTATGGCCGCAAGCGCGCGCTGGAGATCGCCACCACGCTGGCGATGGAGCCGGAGCTGATGCTGCTCGACGAACCCACCCAGGGCATGGGCCATGAGGACGTGGCGCGTGTCACCGAACTGATCCGCAAGGTGGCGGTGGGGCGCACCATCCTGATGGTCGAACACAATATGAACGTGGTCTCGTCGATCGCCGACAAGATCACGGTATTGCAGCGCGGCGCGATCCTGGCCGAAGGGCCGTACGCCGAAGTATCGAAAGACCCGCGCGTGATGGAGGCCTACATGGGCACCGTCGACGCTGAACTGCAGGGCGCGCACTGAGGAGCCAGGATGAGCACAACGCCCGCACTAGAAATCAAGGACCTGCACGCCTGGTACGGCGAATCGCACATCCTGCATGGCGTGGACCTGACCGTGAATCCCGGCGAGGTGGTGACGCTGCTGGGCCGCAACGGGGCCGGGCGCACCACCACGCTGCGCGCGATCATGGGCCTGACCGGCCAGCGCAAGGGTTCGATCCGCGTCAACGGCACCGAGACCATCGGCATGCCGACGCACAAGATCGCGCATTGCGGCATCGGTTACTGCCCGGAAGAGCGGGGCATYTTCGCCAGCCTGTCGTGCGAGGAAAACCTGCTGCTGCCGCCGCTGCTGAAAGGGCAGGGCGGCAGCGCGGTCACCGGCATGAGCGAGGCCGAGATCTACGACATGTTCCCCAACCTGAAGGAGCGCCGCCAGAGCCAGGGCACGCGCCTGTCTGGCGGCGAGCAGCAGATGCTGGCGGTTGGCCGTATCCTGCGCACGGGGGCCAACCTGCTGCTGCTCGACGAGATCTCCGAGGGCCTGGCGCCGGTGATCGTGCAGGCGCTGGCGCGCATGATCCTGATGCTCAAGAAGAAGGGCTACACGGTGGTGATGGTGGAGCAGAACTTCCGCTTCGCCGCGCCGCTGGCCGATCGCTTTTATGTGATGGAACACGGCACCATCGTCGAGCGCTTCGCGGCCGCGGAGCTGCAGGCCA